>CAUJGC010000463.1 GCA_963169075.1 Myxococcota bacterium | reverse complement strand
CGACCCCCGCCGCGTCCAGCGCCGCCTCCGCCGCCATCAAGAACATCTCCCCCGCCCGCTCCGGCAGCCCCGCCGCGTCCAGATGACGCCCCACCTCCGCGCGATCCACCTTCCCAAGCGCCTCGCCCCGGCTCAAGAGGTGCTCCGCCACCCGATCATGGAGCGCGCTCCGCTCCGGCTCCACCACCCCCCGCGACGCCACCTCCATGATCACCGCGTTGCGGAAGCGCCACGCCTCCGGCGGCGGCTCCCCGGGATCGGTCACCTCCGCCTCCCCTCGACCCACCCGGACCAGAAACCCAGCCTGCTCCAGCACCTCCAGCGAGGCCAACGCCTCCCCCAGCGCCACGCTCTCCCCGCACACCGCCCCCAGGAGCCCCCGATCCACCGCCCGCCCCAGCAGCCCGCACCGCTGGAGCACCTCCCGCGGCCCCGCAGGCAGCCGATCGATCCGGCTCGCCACCAGCCCCTCCACCGTCGTCGGCAGCCAGAGCGGCTCCTCGTCCGGAGCGTCCAACACCCGCCGCACCTCCCGCGGGTCCAGGAGCTGACGCTCCACGATCAGCTCCACGATCTCGTGAATATACAGCGGGTTGCCGCCGCTCCGCTCCAGCAGGCGGTCCACCACCGCCCCGTCGCTCGCCAGCGCCTCCGGCAGCAGCGCCACCGCCAGCTCCCGCGCCGGCCCGGCCTCCAGCTCCCCAAGCGCCTCCACCGTCAACCCCGACGCCGCCCGCAGCCGCGACCACGACGCCCCCTCCGCCGGGAGCGAGGTCAGCACGAAGAAGAGCGGCGCCCCAAGCCGCGCGTCCAGCACCTCCGCCAGAAAGTCCAGGCTCGACGGGTCCGCGTCGTGCAGATCCTCCAGCGCGAAGACCAGCGCCTGCTCCTGCGCCGCCCACACCAGATACGCCAGGAGCGACGTGTGCAGCCAGGCCCGCCGGTCCTCCGCCTCCATCCCCTCCAGCTCGCCCTCCTCCCCCTTGACCCCGATCAGCCAGGCCAGGCTCTGGACGATCCGACGCCCCTCCTCCGCGCCCAACCCCTCCTCCAGACGACGCCCAAGCGCCCCCAGGTGCCCCCGCGCCTGGCGCAGATCCGACGCCGGCCCCAGCTCCAGCATGTCGCGCGCCACGCGCACCAGCGCGCCATACGCCGTGTCCCGGTCGTGGAGCTGCGCCGCACCTCGCACCACCCGCGTCCGCTCGGCCTGACCGCCACGCACCGCCACCCCTGCCAGGAAGCTGTCCACCAGCGTGGACTTCCCCACGCCGCGCTCCCCCTCCACCAGCACCCCGCGCGCCACCCCCTCCCCCTGGCAGCGCCAGAACGCGTCCCGGAGCGCCTGCGCCGGCAGCTCCCGCCCCAGGAGCCGCGCGTAGCCCTGGCGCACGCTCTGCACCAGCGCCCGCGTGCTCAGCGGCCCCTCCAGCCGCCACACCGCCAGGCTCAACACCCGCCCGTCCACCTCCACGTCCACCGACTGCACCGGCTCCGCAGCGTAGCGACGCCGCACCCGACGCCACACCCGACCCCCAAGCAGCACCTCCCGAGGCAGCGCCGCCCGCGCCAGCGCCTCCGCCAGCACCACCCCGCCCTGCCCTGCCTCCGCCTCATCCCAGCTCCAGGCGAAGCGGCGGCCGCTGCCGCCCTCCACCCGCTCCACCACCACGGTCCCCTGCACCACCCCCACCGAGAGCGCCAGCGGCTGCTCCAGGTTGATGTTGATCGCCTCCAGCGCCTCGTGGAGCTGCTGCGAGAGCGCCATCGCCCGCTCCGCGTCGTTCTCCGTCGTGAAGGGCAGCCCCAGCAGCAGCGTGAAGCCCTGCTCCCCGATCCGATCCACCACCGCGCCGTTCTTGAACGCGATGGACTCCACCAGCCGGATCGTCTCCAGCAGCACCTGGCGCCACCGCTCGCTGCTCACCGCCCCGCGCAGCGCGCCAAACCCGCGCACGTCCCCGCACACGATCACCGCCTCGCCTCGCTCCACCCGCCTGCGCGGCGCGCCCTCGACGCCTCCAGGCGAGGTCCCGGCGCTGGCCGCGAGCGCAGCCTCCAGGTCGTGCTCGGGGGCGGGGGTGGCCTGGAAGACCGCCGTCGCCCCCTGCTGCACCAGCCCGTTGTAGGCGTTCACCACCGCCGGGTGCGTCCCCCGCACGTCCAGCGCCGCCACCGTCGCGGGCGTCGGCGCGCCGCCGCCGGGTGTCAGGTGCGGCTCCAGCTCCGCCACCAGCCCCGCCAGCGTCACCGAGTCCGCCACCGTCCCCATCCCGAAGAGGCAGCGCGTCATCAAGACCTGCACCTCGCGGGCGCCGCTCAGGCGCGCCTCCACCTCGCGCGCCAGCATGTGCTCCAGGATGGACACCAGCTCCGCGGGCACCCCGGGCAGCCGCCGCAGCTCGTCCGGGATCACCGCCGCGCGCACCCGCGCCAGCGTCTCCTCCTGCGTCGTGTACGGGAAGAGGGAGCGCCCGGTCAGCAGCTCCCACAGGACCACCCCCAGGCTGAACACGTCGCTCCGCGCGTCCACCCCCTCACCGGCCGCCTGCTCCGGCGACATGTAGCTCAGCTTCCCCTTGATCTCCCCGGGACTCTCGCTCCCTGCGATGCTCGCGCGCGCAATCCCGAAATCAACCAGCTTGACGCTCCCATCATGGCTTATCAAGATGTTCTGCGGTGACACGTCCCGATGCACGATCCCCAGCGGACGACCCAGCGCGTCGCGCTTCTTGTGGGCATAGTCCAGCGCCTTGGCGATCTCGATCGCGATGTAGAGCGCGTCCGACACCCCGATCGGCGCGCCGCGCTGACGGCTCGCCGCCATCAAGCGCCCCAGATCCGTCCCGTCCACATGCTCCATCGCCAGGAAGTAGTCCGCCCCCACACGGCCAAACTCATAGACCTGCACCACGTTCGGGTGGTTGAGGCTGACGGCGATCTTCGCCTCGTCGATGAACATCGCCACGAAGCGCGGCCGCTCGGCATACTCCGGGCGGATGCGCTTGATCACCAGCACCTTCTCCAGCCCCTCCGCGCCAAAGCTCCGCGCCAGGAAGATCTCCGCCATCCCGCCTGCGCCGATCTTCTGGATGAGCTGATACTTACCGAATTGCATCGCCCTCTCGACCTCGCTCATGGAGCGCTCCGCTCCGCGTCACCCCCCGAGTCTAGCCCACCCACACCCCCGCGTCGATAAAGCGCCCACACCAGCTGACCGCCCCGGCTCCCGTGCGCCGCCACCACGCCGCGACCCGCCTCCTCACCCCACCGCAGCAGCCCAGGACCCGCCTCCACCGCGCCCGCTTCGCCCAGGAGGACCACGCACGCCGCCTCCGGCGCCGCAGACACCCCGCCAAAGGCCGTCCGACGCGCCCCAGGACGCACCGACACCGCCGCCGCGCCCCACCCCCCACCCCGCGCGACCGCCTCCGCCGCCACCGCGTCCAC
>CAUJGC010000462.1 GCA_963169075.1 Myxococcota bacterium | reverse complement strand
TGGAGGTGGGCGGCGACGGCGTCGCGGAGGTGGTGGGGGAGGAACATGGCCTCCCATTGGGTGGCGTCGCGGTCGATGGAGCGCCCGAGGGCCAGCTCCTGGAGGAGGAGGAGGGGGGGGGAGGCGGCGAAGCCCTGGCGGATGTGTCCTCGGCAGGAGGCGCCGGAGGAGGCGTCGGCGGTGCGCTGGCGGAGCGCGCCGCCGGTGTGCTCGTCGAGGAGGTCGCGGAGGGGGGTGGCGCAGTTCCGGAAGAAGTGGTCGTAGCGGTAGCTGCGGTGCTCGGGGAGGGCGTTTCGACGGAGGGCGTCCGCGAGGGCGGTGGCCTGGTCGGGGGAGAGGGGGAGGGGCTGGGAGTAGACGTCGCGGTCGTGGCGTGTGTAGGAGCGGATGGTGCGCTTGCGGGAGGCGGGCTCGACCCAGAAGCTGGCGTCGCCGCGGAGGACGCCCCAGCCGAGGGCGGCGGGGTCGGAGAAGTCGGCGGTGCCGTAGTTGTAGCAGACGCCGGTGGGGTGGGCGTCGTCGGTGACGCAGAGGGCGGCGTGGCCGAAGAGCTCGAAGGCCTCGGCGCCGGGGCCCATGGTGATCAGCTCGATGGAGGGCGGGTTGGCGTGGGCCGGGGTCGAGGCGAGGAGGAGGGTCGGGGCGGCGAGCAGGAGGGGGAGGAGGAGGCGTCGCATGGGTCAACCTTCGCGGTAGGCCTGGAGCAGCTCCTCCATGGCAGGGGTGAGGGTGAAGACATCTTCGGGGAAGGAGCCCGTAGGGCGGGCGGGTCCGGGGACGTGGAAGACGCGGGCCTCGACGACGCGGTTGTCGATGAGGAGCAGCTCGGCGTAGGACTTGTCGAGGGGGTAGAGGGCGTCGGTGTAGGGATCGACGGTGTACTCGTCGCGCATGCAGCCGGTGCGGACGATGTGCTGGCGGTCCACGAGGCGCCAGGCGGGGATGTGGAGGTGTCCGAGGCAGACGGCCTGGATCTCGGGCTCGCGGTTGAGCATGGCCATGAGGGGCTCATCCTGCATGCCGACGTCGGGGTCGGAGGAGTACATGCGGTAGGCGACCTCTTTGAGCATGTCCCAGGTGAGGACGCGGGTGGGGTCGTCGAAGCTGGTGAGGGCGTCCCAGAGGTACTCGCGGACCCAGTAGCGCTTGAGGCCGCCGAGGACCAGCTCTTCGAGCTGGGGGAGGCGCTCCATGACGCGGTTCTTGGGGCGGAGCCGGTCGTGGTGGTAGAAGAGGTGCTTCATCGGCATGACGGCGTCGAGCAGGACGATGCTCATCCAGGGGAGGTGCAGGATGGCGTCCCCCTTGTAGGGGATGAAGAGGTGCTCGGGGTCCATGCGGAAGAGGGGGTCGTACTGGTGCCCGTGCTCGATGTGGACGGGGCCGATGCGGCAGGAGATGCCGTGGACGCGGACGGAGGCGACGCCGTCGAGGCGGAGCTTGAGGGCGTCTGCGACCTCGGGGAAGTGGACCTCGGGGTCGTGGTTTCCGGGGACGAAGTGGATGTTCTTGTTGCCGGAGCTGTGCTGTCCGAAGGCGCGGAGCCCCTCCATGAAGGCGGGGTGTCCGTCGAGGATGGTGTCGAGCTTGCGGAGCGCGACGTCGGCGGTGATGTGGCGCGGGAAGCGCCCGTCGACGCGGACCTTGAGGAAGTCGAGGACGTCGCCGTTGAGGACGAGATCGACGGGGACGCCGTCGTAGGGGGGCTGGGTGTAGGCCTGGAAGAGGTCCGCGAGGAAGGCGTCGTGGGGGAAGTCGTCCTCGGGGCCAGGCTCGCCCATCTCGATGTCGCTGAGGAGGAGGACGACGCGGGCGCCCGGTGGGGGCGGCTGCCGGAGGAGCTGGGGGAAGTAGGAGGCGGGCATGTGGGGCTCAGACGGACGCGCGTCCGGGGGGCTCCCAGCGCCCCTCGTCGTTCTGGACGGTGAGGATCTCGACGCCGCCGGCGGTGACGAGGACGGTGTGCTCAAACTGGGCGGAGCGCTTGCCGTCGGCGGTGACGGCGGTCCAGCCGTCGTCGAGGACGCGGGAGCGCCAGCCGCCCTCGTTGATCATGGGCTCGATGGTGAAGGTCATGCCGGCGTGGAGGCGCTGTCCGCGCCCAGGCTCGCCGTAGTGCTGGACCTGGGGAGGCTCGTGGAAGGCGCGGCCGATGCCGTGCCCGACGAACTCGCGGACGACGCTGAGGCCGCGCCCCTCGGCGTGGGACTGGATGGCGTGGCCGATGTCCCCGAGGCGGGCCTGGGGGCTGACGACCTCGATGCCGCGCTTGAGGCACTCCAGGGTGGTCTTGACGAGCCTCTGCCCGGCGGGATCGACCTCCCCGACGTAGGTGGTGGCGGCGTTGTCCGCGTAGAAGCCGTCCACGATGAGGGTGACGTCGATGCAGATGATGTCGCCGTCCCTGAGGATCTCGTGCGGCGAGGGGATGCCGTGGCAGATGACCTCGTTGACGGAGGTGCAGATGGACTTGGGGAAGCCCTTGTAGTTGAGGGGCGCCGGGATGACCTTGTGCTGCTCCGCGAAGGCCATCTGCATGTCGTCGAGGTCCTGGGTGGAGATGCCCGGCTTGACGGCTTCCAGCAATTCTTGCAGACACCGCGAGGCCAGGCGCCCGGCGTGGCGCATGGCGTCGATGTCAACCTGAGGCTTGGTGGTGGTGCGGAGCTTCCGTCGCTGGCCGATGATCATGAGCGTCTCTTGGGGTAGAGTGTAGCGCCGCGCCCGGAGCGCGGCCGACGGCACTATGTATCGCAAGCAGCCCGTGGAGGCAACGCATGGACGACGCGCAACACACGACAGCGCGCTTTATTCGCCTGAGCCCCGAGCATGTCTTTGACGAGGTGGAGGTGATCGGGCGCCGCTGCACCGGCCGCTACCTCGTGCTGAACAGCTACGAGAACCGCGTGTACTCCTTCGAGATGGAGGAGGGCGGGGACGTCGTCGGGAAGTTCTACCGCCCCGGACGCTGGAGCCGGGCCGCCATCGAGGAGGAGCACGCCTTCGTGGCCGAGCTGGCCGAGGCCGAGATCCCGGCGGTGGCGCCGCTGGATCTCGGCGGCGGGCGGACGGTGGGGGAGACGCGGGGCGGCATCCTCTACGCCCTCTTCCCCCGGGTGCGCGGCCGGACGCCGCAAGAAGTGCAGGGGGAGCAGGTGGAGGTGCTGGGGCGCCTGCTGGCGCGCATGCACGGGGTGGGCGCGGCGCGCGACGCGCCGCACCGGCGGCGGCTGACGCCGCAGACCTACGGCCGGGAGAGCCTGGCAGAGCTGGTGGAGCGGGAGGTGATCCCCCCCGGCGCCCGCGGCGCCTACCTGGACGCCGCCCGCGCCGTGCTGGATCGCGTCGAGCCGCGCTTCGAGGGCGTCCCGACGCAGCGCATCCACGGCGACTGCCACCTGGGGAACCTGATCGAGGCCGGGTCGTCCTTCTGCTTCCTGGACTTCGACGATCTGGTGGTCGGCCCCGCCGTCCAGGACGTGTGGATGCTGGCGCCCGGGATCGACCGGGAGAGCGTGGCGCTGCGGGACCGGCTCCTGGACGCCTACGAGGAGCTGCGGGAGTTCGACTGGGGCCAGCTCCGCCTGATCGAGCCGCTGCGCGCGCTGCGGGTCATCCACTACGCCGCCTGGATCGCCCGCCGCTGGGAGGACCCCCTCTTCCCCCGGGTGTTCCCCCACTTCGGCACCACCGCCTACTGGCAGCAGGAGGCGCAGGAGCTTCAAGACCAGCTCACGCGCCTCTGAATCGTGATTCAGCACACCATCCAGCGCCCGCGCTGCTCGCGGGCGTTGGCGATGAGCGCGTCCAGCTGCTCCAGCCGGAGGTTGGGGTGGGCGCCCAGCGCCTCCTCAAAGGCCACCAGGTGCCGCCTCGCCTCGAAGAGCCGCCCCAGCCCCACCAGCACCAGCGGCAGGTAGCGCGCCGCCTGCGGACGGCTCCCCGGCGCACCGTCCAACGCCCGCAGGAAGGCGACCGCCGCAGGCTCCAGGCGCCCCAGGTTGAACCAGCACAGGCCCAGGTTCTCATAGAGATCCGGCGCCCAGGCGTCCTCGCCTGGAGAGAGCAGCGCGATGGCCTCCCGATACGCCGCCAGCGCGTCCTCGATCTCGGCCTCCCCGAAGGCCGCGTTGCCCCGGTTGTTCAGCTCCACGATCCGCTCCCGACGCGACCCCTCATCCACGGTAGACCTCGCCGCCCGGCCCGCGCTCCCCGAGGCGCTGCAGAGACTCCAGCTCGAAGCGCCCCACCACGCGCCCCTCCCGCTCGATCCAGCCGCTCCAGAGCCAGACGTCGTCGCCGCGCTCAAAGCCCAGCCCGAGGTGCAGGTGGATCAGATCCCCCGGCTCCACCTCGCAAGGCGGCGCCGGGAAGATGTACTGCCCCCAATGCGTGTCCGTCCCCGGACGCGTCGAGAGGAGCACCGTCGAGGCGAGGTGCGCGTCGAACCACCCCGCAAAACCCTGGAGCCGCCCCCCGCGCGTCGCCTCAAAGACCAGATCCCCCTCCAGCGGCGGCAGCGGCTGCCCCGGCTCCACCCACGCCCAGGTCTGGGCCGGGGCCAGCAGCGCGTCCTCGCCTAAACGCCCCTGATAACAGTAGTTCAGCGTGTAGGGCAGCGCCGCCGAGAAGTCCAGCCCCAGGATCGGCTCCCGGAACATCTCCACCGACCGCAAGTAGAGGTCGCCCACCGGGGCGACGAGCAGGCCCACAGCGGCCGGACAGAAGACGCCCCCCGGCTTCAGCCAGCCCGCGACGCGCTCCATCACAGGCAGCATCCCGTCGTCGACCAGAAAGCGACCCATGAAGTCCGAGACGATGAGATCAAACGGCTCCTCGGGCGCTGGCATGGTCAAGAGATCGTCCTGAACGACCTCGACGATGTGCCCCAGGCCGTTGGCCTGCACGACGGCGCGGGCGACCCCCGCCACCGGCATCGACTCGACCGCCACGACCCGCCTCGCCCCCCGCCGCGCCGCCAGCAACGCCAGCACGCCGCTGCCCGTCCCCATGTCCAGGACGGTGGCCCCAGGCTGCACCAGCTCGCGCAGCGCGCGGTCGTAGGCGTCCAGCCGCGTCCCGTCGTCCAGGAGGCGCCGGTGGTAGTCCAGATCGGTCGGGTGCCCGTGGGCCAGTGCGGTGCGGGTCGCGCGGGTCATGTCACCTCAGGCTCAAAAAGAGGAGTTGGGCTCCTTGAGGAAGGCGATCTCCTCAGGCGTCGAGGGCCGGTCCAGGAGGGCGTTCCGATGCGGGAAGCGCCCCCAACGCGCCACAACATCCCGATGGAGCTCCGCATAATAGACCATGTTGTCGGCCAGCTCCCGCAACTCGCCGCTCAACGAGGCCGCGACCTGCTCAAAGAGGGCCACGCACCGCTCCTGCGCCTCCACCTCCTCGGCGTGCATGAGCGGCATGAGCAGGAAGGCCGACGCCGGGAAGGGGAGGACGTCCAGATCCCCCTCCGCCAACGCCTCCTCCGTGAGGAGCAAGGCGAGGGGGTCATGCTGGTACATCGCGCCGCTGTCGCGGTGGATGTTGCGGGTGAACTGGT
>CAUJGC010000461.1 GCA_963169075.1 Myxococcota bacterium | reverse complement strand
CGTCGCGCCGGGGGCGGGGGCTGGGGGGCCCGCTGACGCTGGAGGCGGTGGCGCTGGATGATCCGCGGGAGCGGGTCGAGCTGCCGGAGGTGGCGCCGGGGCGCTGGTCGGCGGCGGCGCTGCCCGCCGGGTGCTGGCTGGTGGCAGGGTGGCAGGAGGGGCGGTGCGTCGCCCGCCCGCGGCTGGTGGAGCGCCCGGGGGAGGCGCGGGGGCTGCCTTGGAGCGAGGCGGCGTGTCGCGGGCTGGCGGCGGAGCGCAAGGCGGCGCTGGAGGCTGTGGTCGCCGCGCTGGCGGCGGCGCCGTCGCATCCGGGCTGGGGTGCGGCGCTGGGGGGGCTGCGGCTGGCGCGGCGGCTGGCGCCGTCGGCGCTCAACATGTGCACGGCGCTGGGGCGGCACCCGGAGGCGGTGGTGCTGGCGCTGCTGCTGGGGGCGGAGGCGGGGTGCGCTGGGGAGGTGGCGGAGGGGCTGGGGGCGATGCCGCGCTGCGCGGCGTCGGAGGGGCTGGGGGCGTGGGTGGCGGCGGTGCGGCGGCTGGAGGACGCCGGGCCAGGGCGAGGGCGCCGGGCGCTGGAGGGGCTGGGCGCGGCGGTGCGGGAGCTGGCGCCGCTGGCCGAGATCGCGGGGGTGGAGGCGGGGCTCTGGGGGGCGCCGGAGGCGCTGGAGGAGGCGCGGACGGCGTGGGGGCGGGGGCGGCTGGTGGAGCGGCTCCAGCAGATGCAGCGGCTCCTGGGCTCGACGCAGGCGGAGGCGCTGTGGCCGCGGTGGGATCGGCAGGAGGAGCGGCACGGGCGGTTGCTCCAGGAGGCGCTGCTGCTGGCGCCGCTGGAGCCCTGCGCGGGCTTCAAGCGCCCTGCCCTGCTGGCGCCGCTGGTGGGGGCGGCGCGGTGGCTGGTCGGGGGCGTGGAGGAGGAGGACGCCCGGGCGCTGGGTCGGCTGGAGGCGTTCGCGCCGGCGTACTACGCCGAGGCGTATGGGCTGGCGCTGCGCCTGCTGTGGGGGGGTGGGCTCAAGGGGTCGCGGTGAGGTGCTCGGCCAGGCGGGGGTCCTGGGGTCCCGCGACGGTCTGGACCTCGACGCCGTGCTGGCGGAGGTAGTCGAGGCCGTTCTCTCCGGCGTAGCCGCCGCCGACGACGATGACGCGTGAGATGCCTGCGTGGTGGAGGAGCTTGGCGCACATCAAACAGGGCTCGCCGGTGACGACGAGCCAGGCGCCCTGGGTGGGGACGCCGGAGGCGGCGCAGTTGCAGATGACGTTCATCTCGGCGTGGTGACAGCCGATCTCCATGCGGGTGCCGGAGGTGATCTGGAGGGTGTCGCGGAGGCAGGTGTCGCCGCCGCAGAGGGCGCCGCCGCCGCGGGGTCCGCCGTTGTAGCCGTCCATGAGGACGACGTTTCGCCTGGGGTCGAGGAGGAGGGCGCCGAACTTGCGTCGGGGGCAGTTGGAGGCCTTGGCGAGGGCGAGGCACTGCTCGACGCGGATGGAGATGTGCTTTGATTTCATAGCTGTATTATAACGTGTTCAACCCCAGGCGCCGATGCCGCGCATGACCTGATAGGCGAGGCTTCGGCAGGCTTCGAGGTCCTGTCGGCTGGCGGACTGCTCGTGGGCCATGGCGTTGCGCAGGGCGGCGAGGCTGAGCGCGTTGACGGCGACGGAGATGATGTCGTCGGGGTCGCCGCGGAGTCCGAGGGCGTTCTGGCAGCCGAAGCGTGGGATGTCGGCGCCGAAGAAGATGACGATGGCGCCGGAGTTGGAGATGGAGAGGGTGCGCCAGTCGGCGGTGAACTTCTTCTCCTTCATGGCCTTGGCGACGCGCGGGACCTTGGACCAGTCGACGGCGCGGGAGGCGTCTTTGACGGGGAGGATGACGCGCGAGCGGAGCATGGCCTCGCACTCCTCCCAGGTGTCGTTGATGAGGTTGTAGTTGTCCTTGGCGACCTCGCGGAGGGGTCCGAGGAGGTCGGTGAGGCGGAGGTGGAGCCAGAGCTCGATGGCCTTGGTGTAGGAGAGGATGGCAGGGGAGAGGTCTGCGGAGGCGGGCATCTCGCGCGCCTGGAGGTGGAAGAACTCGGCGGAGCGGAGGGCGCGGAGGACCTCTTCGGCGGGCTCTCCGTAGCGTGTGAGGCGGTCGAGGGCGTCAGCGAGCTGGGCGGCGATGGAGCGGTTGACGCGCTCGTCATCGACGGAGGAGCCGCTGGCGGACTGCCAGAGGAGGAGCTTGAGGTCGATGAGGTCCTCCTGGTAGGTGCGCGTGGGGAGGGCGTTGGCGGGCTCCTCCTCATCGCGGAGGAGGCCGCCGACGCGCTCCAGGGCGAGGTCGAGGCGGTCGCTGGTGAGCGCGATGCCGTGTCGTTCGCGTCCGCGGGCGGCGAGGGCGCGGACGGCGGCCTTGCGTACCTCGTCGGAGGGGTCGGTGAGGAGGTCGATGAGTCGGTCGGTGCAGAGGTCGTCGCGTCGGGCGGCGAGGGCGTCGACGACGCGGAGTCGCTGATCGACGCTGGCCTCTCCTTCGAGGGCGCCGAAGCGTGCGAGGATGTCTTCGCGGGGGACGTGGGTGAGGCGTCCGAGGGCGGAGATGACCTCCAGGGAGGAGCGGTGTCCGCCGCGGAGCGCGATGGCGTCGAGGGTGGGGAGTGGGTTGTGCGCGCGGAGGAGGCCGAGCGCGTAGGCGTAGGTGACCAGCTCGTGCTCGGTGGCGTCGGTGATGGTGGCGGCGATGGCGTCGAGGAGCTGGCGTTCGAGGTGGGGGTTGGGCTCTTCGAGTGAGGCGAGGAGGGGCGCGAGGGTGCGGATGCAGGCGGCGCGTGCGACGCGGTCGCGCTCGTGGGTGAAGGCGTCCATGAGGCGCTCGGCCTGCTCGGGGACGGGCATGTCCATGAGGGCGTGATAGGACGCCATACGGGCGAACATATCGTTTGATTTCTCAGCCAGCTTGAGGACACGCGGCCAGAGCTCGAGGCGTCGGAGGTTGGCGGCGGCGTAGGCGACGAGCCCCTGGGTCATGCCGTCGTCGTCGCGCTTGAGGATCCTGCGGAAGCCGGAGTCGATGTGTTCGAGGGCCTCGTGGTCGAGGGGGAGGTCATCGGGGGTGTGTCGGAGGGCGGCGCCCTTGTTGGCGAGGAGGGAGACGTGTGCGGGGCGATGGGCGAGGACGAGGTGCTGGATGCCGCGGACGGCCTCCTGGCGGACGAGGGCGGCGTCATCGCCGAGGAGGTCCACGAGGGGCTTGTAGAGGGTGAGGGGGCCGAAGTTGGAGGCGGTGCGGATGGCGGCGACGACGACGGCGGGTGGGGCGCCGGGGACCATGGCGAGAAGCTCGGCGCCCTCTTCGGCGGTGACGGCGCGGAGGGCGCGGATGGCCTGGGCGCGGAGGAGAGGCGAGGCGTTGGCGCGGATGAAGCGGTTCCAGAGCCAGCGCTTGATGGCGGGTGCGTCGATCTCGGCGACGGTGGTGATGAGGCGGAGGCTGGAGGCGTCGGTCTCGCAGAAGGCGTCGCTGGCCTCGATGATGTCTTCGGGGTCGTAGCGGCGGAGGTTGCGCCCCCAGAAGGTGCGGGCGTAGTCGTCCTGCTCGTCGAGGGCGGCGGAGATGAGGTCGAGGAGGTCGGTGGAGGTGTTCTGTCGGTTGATGCGTCGTCCCCAGAGGGCGAGGGAGCGGAGGTCGGGTCCGTGGGTGTAGCGGAGTCGAGAGAGCCAGAGGGGTGCGGAGGGTGCGCCGAGGGAGCAGAGGTAGGTGAGGGCGGCGCGTGCGAACTCGCGGTCGTCGTCCTGCTCCAGCTCGCCGGTGTCCCAGGCTTCGGAGAGCATCTCGTGGACGCGGTCGAGGCCGTCGCTGGAGACGAGCTCGGTGAGGGCGTAGAGGGCGACGATGGCGGGTGGTCCGTCGACTTCCAGGGCGTTGAGGAGGTGGGGGACGACCTGGGAGAAGCCGAGGTGTCCGAGGACTTCGAGGGCCTGGAGGCGGACGATCTCGGGGACCTCGGGCTGGAGGTAGCGTCGGAGGAGGATGGGCCCGGCGGCGGGGAGGGCGATGCGTCCGAAGGCGTCGATGATGGCGGTGCAGAGCTCGGCCTCGGGGTATCCGGCTTCGAGGTCGAAGGTGTCGAGGGTGCGGAGGAGGTATCGGAAGATGACCTCGGAGGCGCGGCACTCGCCCATGGCGCGGATGATGGCGCGTTTTTCGGGGAGCCAGACGCTGAGGTTGCAGAGTTCGACGAGGGTGCGCGCGACGGGTTCGCGGTGCGGGAAGGCGCCGTGGACCTCCTGGGAGCCGAGGCGTCCGAGCTGGAGGAGGATCTGCCCGCGCTGGTGATCGCTGGGGGAGGTGAGGAAGCGCTCCTGCAGCTCCGCGACAGGCTGCGGGATGTCGATGTAGGGTGTGGGAGAGTAGCCTTGCGAGATCATGCCGCCTGCCTTGGGGATGGAGCCGCGCGCCGCTGCGGTGGCGCCGCGGTCTGCCAGTAGTCTCACGTGCGGGGCCACTTTGCCCCGCTTCCCGCTCCAGCGCAAGCGCAAAGCGGCGCGCTGGGGAGTTGCCTCCGGCGTGCGTCTGCTGGTAAGGCTCGCAGCGGAGGGGGGAAGCGGGAGCGAGGAGCACGATGATGCCAGCGCGCGCGGCGCTTCGGAGCGCCATTCTGGACTTTATAGAACGCGGCGAGGGGGAGTTTACAGCCCTGGCGTTGGCGCTTTTTTCCTACCAGCGGGCGCACAATGTGCCGTTTGGTCGCTACTGCGGGAGCCTGGGGGTGGGGGAGGTGTCGAGTTGGGCGGAGATCCCGGCGGTGGCGACGGAGGTGTACCGTCACGCGGCGCTCTTCTGCGGGCCGCTGGAGGAGGCGGGGCACGTCTTTCGGACGAGCGGGACGACGAGCGGGGCGCGGGGTCAGCATTTTCTGCGCGAGCTTGGGGTGTACCACGCGTCGGCGCGGCGCCAGATCGATCGGTGGCTGCTGCCGTGGGGGGCGCGCCCGGCGCTGATGCTGGCGCCGCCGCCTGCGGCGTTGCCGGACTCGTCGCTCTCGTCGATGCTTGGGTGGATCGCGGCGGAGCGGAGCGGGGAGGACGCGACGTTCGCGTGGTCGGGGGGGCAGCTGGACGTGGAGGCGGCGCTGGGGTGGCTGCGAGCGCGGTCGGCGGCCGGGGCGCCGGTGCAGGTGCTGGGGACGTCGTTCGCGCTGGTGATGCTGCTGGACGCGCTGGAGGGGTCGCTGCGGCTGCCTGCGGGCTCGATGGTGATGCCGACGGGGGGGACGAAGGGGCGGACGCGGGAGATCTCGGCGGCGGAGCTGGAGGAGGCGCTGGTGGAGCGGCTTGGGGTGGCGCGCTCGGGGGTGGTGGCGGAGTACGGGATGACGGAGCTGGGGAGCCAGTGCTACGACCCGCGCCAGGTGGAGGGCGCGGGTGGGCCGTCGTCGGGAGGGACGCGGCTGGTGGCGCCGCCGTGGTGCCGGGTGGTGGCGGTGGACCCGGTGCGGGGTGAGGTGGTGCCGCCGGGGGAGGAGGGGCTCCTGCGCTTTGTGGATCTGGCGAACCTGGACAGCGTGGCGGCGGTGCAGACCTCGGATCTGGGGCGGGTGGAGGTGGCGGACGCGGCGGGGGATCGCTTCGTGCTCTTCGGGCGGGCGCCGGGGGCGATCCCGCGGGGGTGCTCGCTGACGCTGGAGGAGGCGATGGGCGATGGCGCCGCTGGGTGAGGAGCTTGCGCGGCTGAGGGCGGCGCAGGAGGCGTGGGGCGCGCGGCCTGCGGCGGCGCGCCGGGAGGCGCTGGGGGCGTGGGCGCAGGCGTGGGCGGCGTCGCCGCCGCCGGAGGTGGTGGAGCGGCTGGCGGCGGAGGCGCGCCTGAGCCCGGCGATGGTGCGGTGGGGGATCGCGACGACGCTGGGGGAGGTGAGCGCGGCGGGGCTGGAGGCGCTGGTGGGGGAGCTGACGGGGCGGGCGGTGGTGGGGCATGTGTGGGCCTCGACGCTGCCGACCTCGGGGTGGGTGCCGGTGCTGGCGTGCCTGGCGATGGGATCGGCGGTGATGATCAAGGCGCCTGCGGGGGCGGCGGCGGCGGCGGCGGCGCTGGCGGAGGGGCTTGAGGCCGCCCTGCCCTGCCCTGTGGTCGCCGCGGCGACGTGGTCGCGCGGGGCGGCGGAGGATGAGGCGCTGGCGCACGGGTGCGACGCGCTGGTGGTGTCAGGGGGGACGGAGGCGGTGGCGCGCTTCGCGCGGCTGGCGGCGGGGCACCCCGCCGGGCCGTCGCCGCTGCTCCCCTTCGGGCCAGGGCTGAGCGTGGCGGTGGTGCCTGCGGAGGCGCTGGAGGCAGCGGGGGTCGAGGAGATCGCGGCGGGGGTGGCGCTGGATGTGGCGGCGTACGATCAGCGGGGGTGCCTGTCGCCGCAGCACCTGTGGGTGGAGGGTGAGGCGCAGGGGGAGGCGGTGGCGGAGGCGGTGGCGGCGGCGCTGACGCGGCTGGCGGCGGTGCTGCCTCGGGGGCCGCTGGAGGCGGGGGCGGGGGCGGCGGTGCTCCAGCGGCGGGGGACGGCGGCGTTTCAGGGGGCGGTTTTTCCGGCGGCGGAGGGGGTGGTCCTGTGGGAGCCGGCGCCGTACCGGGCGGACGGGCCGCTGCATCGGACGCTGCCGGTGCATGTCTTTCGGGGGGGACCGGCGGGGCTGGAGGCGGCGCTGCGTGGGGCGCCCTTCAACGTGCGGCGGCTGCACGGGGTGGCGGTGGCGGGCTCGCAGGAGGTGCGGCGGCGGTGGGCGGGGTTTGCGCGGCGGCTGGGGGCGAGCCGGGTCTGCGCGCCGGGCGCGTTGCAGACGCCGCCCCTGGGTTGGCATCACGACGGGCTGGCGTGGGTGGAGCACCTGGCGGTCTTTGTGGATGTGGAG
>CAUJGC010000460.1 GCA_963169075.1 Myxococcota bacterium | reverse complement strand
CGGCCATCACCCCAAGCAGCATGTACTCCAGACCGCCCGCCAGCAGGAACCGGTTCTTGAGCCGATCCAACAGGAAGTGCGTCGTCAGGTAGCCCGCGACCAGGATGAAGATGAGGATGAGGATGGTGACCATCGTCCGTGATGCCAAGTGTGGCCCCGAGGGAGCCCCTACAACCCATGCGAGCCCTGCATCTGCGCGGCAGCTCGACGCGCCGCGTCACCTGCCGTGGCTCCCCTCTAACCCGACCGCCCCTTCACCCGCAAGCCCCGCAGACGATTGATCGCCGCGCCGACCTCCAGCCCGCGCACCCAGGCGCGATCCCCATAGCCACGCGCGCTCCAGCCCGAGAGCGGACCCTCCGCCAGCGACGCGTCCAGCGACGCGCACACCGACGCCAGGGTCCGCGACCCGTCCACCAGCCGCTCCGAGGCCGCCAGGAGCAGATCCGCGATCAGCCGCGTCTGCCCCTCGTCCACCACCTGCGCCAGCGCCCGCAGATCGATCTCCTCCTCACCGAACGTGATGGCGTCTACGCCCCGCGCCCGCGATCGCTCCCGACCGCCGCGACCCGAGGCGTCCAGCCCGCCACGCGCCAGCACCCGGCTCGCCGGGCGCGCCAGCGCGCCACGCGCCTCCGGCACCCGGCCGCTCGGGTGCGCCGCCGCGATGGACCGCGCCGCCGCCGTCACCACCTCCGGCGCATAGCGCCGCATCGCCAGCACGACGTCGGCCACGTCAAAGAGCTCCCCCGAGCCCCCCGCCACCAGCACGCACGACACCCCAAGCGCGTCCCGCAGCTCCGCCACCCGATCCACAAAGGGCGTGATCGGCTCGTCGGGCGTCGCCACCAGCGCCTGCATCCGCCGATCCCGCGCCATGAAGTTCGTCGCTGACGTGTCCTCGTCGATCAAGAGCGCCGTCGCCCCAAGCTCCAGCGCCTCCATGATCGCCGCAGCCTGCGACGTCGAGCCCGAGGCGTTCTCCGTCGAGAACGCCGCCGTCGAGCGCCCCCCCGGCAGCTCCCCGATGAAGGGCGAGATGTCCACGCCCGTCACCGCCCGACCGTCCTCCGCCCGCACATACACCGCGCCTGGCGCCGTCGCGCAGCGCTCCCGACCATCCCCCGGGATGTGGTTGTAGACCCCGCGCTCCAGCGCCTTCAGGAGCGTGGACTTCCCGTGGTAGCCCCCGCCGCAGATCAACGTCACCCCCGCCGGGACGGCCGCGCCCTCCACCTCCCCCGCGTTGGGCAGGCGCACCGTCGCACGCAGCTCCGGCGGCGTCGCCCAGGGCACCGCCGCCGCGCCCTCCAGCGGACGATCGTCCACCCCCGAGCGCCGCGGGAGCACCGCCCCCTCCCCGATGAACGCCACCCAGCCCCGGCGGACCACCTCGGCCCGCAAGGCCTCCTGGTCCTCGTTGGCCGACGCCGACGCCAGCAGCGTCTCGAAGTCCGCCTCCAGCACCCCGCGCTCCACCAGCCGGGGCAGCTCCTCGCCGAGCATCTGCCACGCCTGACGCCCAAGCACCCGGCGCCCGTCTGCCGGGAGGCCCGCCGTCAAGCGCAGCGTCACCACCTCACCGACGATCTCACACCCCGTCCGCGCCAGGATCTCCTGCCCCAACGCCGCCACCCCCCACCGCCCCGACCGACCCGAGCCGCGACGCTCACCGCCCCGGGCCACCTCCGCCGCGAAGCTCCGCAGCAGCGCGTCCTCCACACCCACCCGCCGCGCCGCGCTCTCCACGCCGATCCCGTCCAGCGGCAGCGCCCGCGTCGGCACATGCACCGCCAGGCGCGAAGGCGCCGCGAAGGGATCGCCCTGCACATGCACCACCTCCAGCGTGAGGTCCTCGAAGCGATACCGCCCCTGCAGATCTTTGTAGGCACCATACCCCCGCCCATCGATCCGCTCCAAGATGCTCCGCAACCGCTCCACCTGCCCTCCTCGCCTTCAGAGCGCCATCACCCCACACCACGCGCAACGACCACAAGGTAGTGCCTGCCTGCGCGCCCTGGCAAGGGGGCGCCGCATTTTACCCACTCCGCCATGACACCGCTCCGACGCGCCACGTCACCCCGAACGCGCCTCGCCTGGGCGCCTTGTCGCACGCCAGCGCGCCGTGCTAACCTGCCGCGCGCGCTCCCCCCAGCGCTGCACGGTCCGAGGCCAGCATCCCATGTCCACCTTCACCCCACACACACCCTACCCCGCCGTGCTCCCCCAGAGCCCGGAAGCCCGCACCCTCCCCATCGAAGACCTGACCCGCGACGTCATCCAGGGGAAGATCCGCGTCCCGGACTTTCAGCGCGCCTTCAAGTGGCGCCACAGCGACGTCCTCAAGCTGCTCGACAGCGTCCTCCGCGGCTACCCCGTCGGGACGCTCCTCTTCTGGCGGCGTCCGGCTCCAGCGACCTCGCTGCGTCTGGGACCGCTCGCGCTCGACGCGCCGGAGCGCAGCGACGCCCTCTGGGTCGTCGATGGTCAGCAACGCCTCACCTCGCTCTGCGCCGCGCTGAAGCGGACAACCCCACCCGCCGCGCCGGATGTCTGGAGCGCCTGGTACGATCCGCGGACAGGCACCTTCAAAGCCCAGGACGCACCCGGCGAGCCGCTCATACCCACCTGGGAGCTGGGCGACAGCGCGCGCCTCCTCGCCTGGCTCCGACGTTGGCCCTGGAGCACCGACGACGCGCTCGTAGAGCGCGTCCTCCAGGCCTCCAAACGCCTGCGCGAGTACCCCATCCCCCTCTGCATCGTGGAGTCCGAGGACAGCGGGGTCCTCCGCGAGATCTTCCAACGGATCAACCAGAGCGGCCGCCCCCTGGAGAGCGGCGAGGTCTTTGACGCGCTCATCGGCACCCGCGACAACAGCGCGGCGAGCCTCGCCGCGATCCAGCGCAACCTCCTGCGGCTCGGCTGGGGGATGCCGGATACGACCCGACTCTCACACATCAGCCTCGCGATCGCAGGGCGCAACGTCACCCAGGGCCTTGAGGTGGGCAGCCCCGAGGAGATCGCCGCGCTCCAACACGCGACGGAGCGGCTCGAACCTGCGATCACCGGGGTCGTCGCCCTGCTTCGAGACGTCGCCGAGATCCCGCACCACCGCCTCCTCCCCTACCCGGTCCCGCTCCTCGTCCTGGGGCGCTTCTTCGCGCTCCACCCCGCGCCGTCGCACCGCTCGCGCCAGCTCCTCGCCCGATGGGTCTGGCGCGGCGCGCTCTCCGGTGTGCACAGCCATGACCAGCGGGTGCGGCTCCGCGCCGCGGTCGCCGCCCTGGAGGAGCACGCCCCCGAGGATCTCAACGTCCAGCACCTCCTCCGCCTGACCCCGCGCGAGGCGCCCGGAGCCTGGAAGGCGCCCGAGGGCTTCGCCCTCCGCGCCGCCCAGACCTGCATCGGACTCTGCGGCGCAGCGTCGCTCCATCCGCGCGATCTCCGGACAGGAGCGCGGCTCGAGCTGACCGCGCTGCTGGATGCAGAGGCCAGCCCGCCGATTCAGCACCTCGACAAGCCGGCCCGACTCGCCACCGCGCTGCTCCACCCGAAAATCCCGCGCCCGCTGGAGGCCCTGCGCGGCTGGGCGAAGCGCGATCTGGCGCACCCCGTGCTGGCCTCCCACGGCGTCGATCCGATCTGCGCTGCGGCGCTCCTGAAGCGCGATCTCCCTGCGGCCCTCGCGCAGCGAAAGCGCACCCTGGAGCGCGCCGTCAACGACCTCGGCGCACGGCTCGCAGGCTGGGGGTTGAGCGATCATGCCCCGCTGGCCTTCTATCTGGAAGCAGAGGACGACGATGACCCGTAACGCAGCGGTCTACCTGGGAGAGCAGCGCGTCGGGCGCCTCCAGGAGGGGAGCGACGGCTTCATCACCTTCACGCTCGACCCGGACTACCTCCTCGCCTCGCGCCGCCCGATCCTCAGCCAATACATCGAGGAGCACCCCCAGCCGACGCGCGGCAAGCACCCCCGCGAGCTGCCCCCCTTCTTCCAGAACCTCCTGCCTGAGCGCAACCTGGAGACCATCAGCCCGCTCCACACGCTCCTGACCCGCACCTTCAAGCTCGATCCAGGCGATCAGCTCGGGCTCCTGCTCTGCCTCGGGGAAGACCTCCCCGGCGCCGTGCGGGTGCTGGCTGCGGAGCCCGACGAGGAACGCCCGCAGGCACCCCAGCGCAGCCACGCCGCGGATGCAACCCTGCCCCCCGAACACGAGGGGCTGCGCTTCTCTCTGGCGGGGGCCCAGATCAAGTTCTCCATGGTCCAGCTGGGCGTCCGCTGGGCGCTCCCGATGCGAGGCGAGGAGGGGCACTGGATCGTCAAGCTCTCCACCCACCCGGGCTTTGAGCAGGTCGTGGAGAACGAGCACAGCATCATGGAGTGGGCGCGCAGCGCAGGCTTTGAGGTGCCCGCCTGCCGCATCGCCCGCTACGGTGATCTGGACGGCCTCCCCGAGCGCTACCTCACCCCCGAGGCCACCGTCTTCTGCATCCAGCGCTACGACCGCACCCCCGCAGGGCGCGTCCACCAGGAGGACCTCTGCCAGGCGCTCAACATCCCGCCCGGACGGAAGTACACCGGCGTCAACTCCTACGAGCGCCTCGCCTTGGCCGCTCAGGCCCTCCTCGGCCACGCAGGACTGGAGGAATACCTGCGTCGGCTCGCCTTGATCGTCGCCACGGGCAACGGCGACGCCCACTTGAAGAACTGGTCGCTCCTCTACCGCGATCCCCAGCGCGCCGCCTGGGCGCCGCTCTACGACCAGGTCGCCACCGTCGCCTGGCCCAACGTCTCCAGCCAGCTCGCCTTCAAGCTCGACGGCGCCAGACAGCTCCGCGAGGTCACGCACGACACGCTGCGCCGCTTCGCGGACCGCTACGCCTCCTACGCCGCCCGCAGCGGCCTGGAGCCCCTGCCCGCCGCTGCGGCGGAGGACATCTTCCGCAGCACCCTGGAGACCCTGCGCGACGCCTGGGCGCGACGCGCCGGGGACCTCGCCTTCGCAGCGACACACAAGCAGGCCCTCCGCGAGCACTGGCGGCGCACGCCCCTCCTGGCTCAACATGGCCCCCTCGCCTGACCCTTGACATCCCCACGGGCCTGCATTACTCCTTCGTGCGCTGAATGGTGATTCATTCAGACCAGCGACACGAGCGACGGAGCATGAGCGTGGCGGAGGATCGAGAGGAGGCAAGCGGAGGCGAAGGCACCCCGACCCGGGAGCGCGCCCGGCATGACAAGCGCGAGCGCATCCTGGCCGCGGCGGTCAAGGTCTTCGCGGAGCGAGGCTTCTACAACGCCAAGGTCTCCCAGGTCGCCAGCGAAGCCGGGGTCGCGGACGGCACCATCTACCTCTACTTCAAGAACAAAGACGACCTCCTCATCGAGACCTTCGAGGACCGGATGCAGTGGATCAACGAGCGCCTCCGGGAGGGGATCGTGGAGGAGCGCTCGGCCCTGGAGAACCTGCGCCACTTCATGCGGATGCACCTCCTCCTGGCGGTGCACGCCAGGGACCTGGCCGAGTTCATCACCGTGGAGCTGCGCCAGTCCTCCAAGTTCGTGAAGGAGTACAAGAACACCAAGTTCATCGAGTACCTCAACATCCTCGCCAGCGTCATCATCCGCGGGCAGGAGGAGGGGGTGCTGCGCCCCGACATCGACGCGCGCCTGGCCGCGCGCGCGCTCTTCGGCGTGCTGGACGAGGTCATGCTCACCCTGGTGCTCGCCCGCAAGCAGCCCACCGAGGAGCAGATCGACCAGCACGCCGCCCAGGTGGAGCAGCTCATCCTGGGCGGCCTCCTCGCAGGCAACCCGGCCCAGGCGGCTCCTGGCGTGTGAAGTGTTTCGGCGGCGCGCCTCAGGCGCGCCGCAGCGTGTGTGTCAACAACCCACGAAGCCCCTCAGCGTGTGGCGCCGCATCGGCCCACCCGCAGCGGGTGAGACGAGGAGGAGCAGAGACGTGAAGATCCTGACGACGGTGAAGCGCATCCTGGATCCCGAGGCCAAGGTCCGCCTCAAGCCTGACGGCAGCGGCCTGGTGACCGACGGCATCGACTGCAAGGTCAACTCCTTCGACGAGTACGGCGTCGAGGAGGCCATCCGCCTCCAGGAGAAGCACGGCGGCGAGGTCGTCGTGGTGAGCGTGGGCAGCGCGGACGCGACGAAGGAGATCCGGACGGCGCTGGCGATGGGCGGCGACCGCGGCATCCTCGTCGAGGTCAACCCCAACGAGACCGACAACGCCACCGTGGCGCGCCTCCTGGCGGCGGTCATCGAGCGCGAGCAGCCCGACCTCGTGGTCATGGGCAAGCTCTCGGTGGACAGCGAGGAGAACCAGGTCGCCCAGCGCGTCGCGGGCATCCTGGGCTGGCCCCAGGCGACCTTCGCCTTCTCGTGCGCCGTGGAGAGCGGCTACGCGACCGTGGGGCGCGAGGTGGACGGCGGCACGACCACCGTCCGCGTCAAGCTGCCCGCGGTCATCACCGCCGACCTCCGCCTGAACGAGCCGCGCTACGCCTCCCTCCCGGGCATCATGAAGGCCAAGAAGAAGCCGGTGGACACCCTCACCCCCGGCGACCTCGGCGTGGACGCCGACGCGAAGATCCGCGCCGTCAAGTACGAGCTGCCCCCCGCCCGTAAGGCCGGCGAGATCCTCGACGACGTGGACGAGCTGGTCGATCGCCTCCAGAACGAGGCCAAGGTCCTCTGATCCCCTCACCTCCCTCAGCTATGGAGCGCACACATCATGGGTAACATCCTCATCATCGCCGAGCATCAGGCCGGCAAGCTTCGCAAGGTCACGCTCCCGACCCTCACCTTCGGCCAGCAGGCCAAGGCCCTCTACGGCGGTGAGCTGCACGTCCTCGTCCTGGGCCACAACATCGCGGACATCGCCGCCGAGCTCACGGGCTACGACGTGGACGGCATCCACACCGTCGATCACCCCGCCCTCGCCAACTACCTCGCCGAGAACTGGGCGCCCGCCATCCTGGCCGCCGCCGAGGAGCTGGAGGCCGAGGTCATCGCCACACCCTCCACCACCACCGGCAAGGACTTCATGCCCCGCGTGGCCGCTGCGCTGGACGCCCCCCAGGTGTCCGACGCCATCGCCATCGCGGACGGCGACGAGGGCGTCGTCTACAAGCGCCCCATCTGGGCGGGCAACATCCTCGTCACCGTGCTCCCCGAGGCCGATCAGGTCTGCGTCACCGTCCGCACCACCGCCTTCGATGACCCCGCCGCAGGCAGCGCCGAGGTCAGCGCGCTGGACATCGACGTCGAGGCCTTCGAGGGCGCCGAGTTCGTCTCCTTCGACATGGTCAAGAACGACCGCGTCGAGCTGACCGACGCCGACGTCGTCGTCGCCGGCGGCCGCGGCCTCAAGGCCTCGGAGAACTTCGAGATGCTCACCGAGCTGGCCGACCTCCTCGGCGGCGCCGTCGGCGCCAGCCGCGCGGCGGTGGACAGCGGCATGGCCCCCAACGACTGGCAGATCGGCCAGACGGGCAAGGTCGTCGCCCCCAACCTCTACTTCGCCATCTGCATCTCCGGCGCCATCCAGCACCTCGCCGGGATGAAGAACAGCAAGACCATCGTCGCGATCAACAAGGACGCCGAGGCCCCCATCTTCCAGGTGGCGGACTACGGCCTCGTGGCGGACGCCTTCGAGGCCGTGCCCGAGCTGAACGAGAAGCTCCGCGAGGTCAAGGGCTGAGGCCCGCGCCGCGCGCCGCACGGCGCGCAGCCGCCCGCAGGCCCCTCGGTCCCCCGAGGGGCCGCTTGCGTTCTTGGGGGTGTCTTGCGACGCCAAGATCAGCTATACTCACCCCCTGTGCGTGCCGCAGCACCCACGATGAACCGCTCAAGGAGGCCCCCTGTGGAGCAAGCGCCGTTCAAGCAACTTCTTCTGGCGACCGACCTCTCCCCCAGCGCCGCCACAGCCGGCGCCGAAGCCCTGCGCCTCGCCGCGCGCTGGAACGCCAGGCTGACCGTCGCCTACGTCAACACCGATCTCCCCCTCAGCCGCCGCTGGTTCGGCGCGCTCCGCAACGGGGAAGAGGTCGAGGAGGCGGTCCGCACCAGCGGACGCCAGAAGATCGAGGAGCTGGCCCGCGCCATGGCCGCAGCCGGCGGCATCCCCGTCGACTGGATCGCCCTGGAGGGCCACGAGCCTGCCGAGGCCATCGTCGACTACGTCGGCGCCTCGGGCGCCGATCTCCTCCTCGTCGGCACACACGGCACCACCGCCGCCGACGTCTTCGGCCTGGGCAGCGTCGCCGTCCAGCTCATCCGCACCTCCCCCATCCCCGTCCTCACCGTCAAGCCCGACAAGAAGACCGGCTTCCAGGACATCCTCGCCCCGGTGGACTTCACCCCCAGCGGCGAGGCCGGACTGGACGCCGCGATCGGCGCCGCCCGCCAGGCGGAGGGGGCGACCCTCCACATCCTCCACGCCTTTGAGCCGCTGGGCTTCGCCTCGATCTCGGTGGTCAGCCCGGGCGAGACCGACGCCTACCGCCAGGAGGCCATCCGCCACGAGCGCGCGCAGCTCGACGCGCTGCTCGCGCGCTACGATCTGAGCGGCCTGAACGTCAAGATCGAGGTCGCCTGCCTGACCCCGGCCCGCGCGATCCTCGGCTACGTCGAAAAACACGGCATCGACCTCATCTGCATGGGGACGGTCGGACGGACGGGGCTGGCGGGGCTGGTCTTTGGCAACACCGCCGAGCAGATCCTGCGCGGCGTCACCTGCTCGGTCCTGACGGTGCATCCGTCGGGCGACGGCACCTGAGCGGAGGCGAGGATGCGCACGCGACAGCTGGTGTTCTCAGGCGCGGCGCTCCTCGCCGCAGCGTTCGCGCTGGCGGGCTGCTGCGGTGAGTGCGGCGAGGGGATCTCGACCTTCGGGAAGGCGGCGAAGGGGACGTATCAGCTCTTCCAGGAGATGTCCACGGCGCCCGGGACCGAGGAGCTGAAGCAGCTCGGCTGCGACGGCCCGATGGTGATCACCCCCGAGATGCTCAAGCGCTTCGGCCAGACCCTCGACGAGATCGAGCCGGAGAAGACGCACGACATGCCGGACCTGCCCTACCGGGTCGTGACCTGCTCGGTGAACGCGAAGCCATCCTTTGACTGCGAGGAGGTCGCCTCGACCTACGTCAAGGCGGTCCCGGACGTGCCGGCGGAGTTCGGGGTGACGTTGCAGCAGCAGGGCAAGCAGGAGCCGGTCTGCTCGGGGCTCTACTCGGCCAAGGGGGAGCGCCTCGGGGAGCTGTCCCCCGAGGCGATGGACTCGATGGACTCGGTGAACCAGCAGGGGAACTAGGGTCGGGCGTCGCCCGTCCAGGGCACGGCCAGCAGCGGCACCCGCAGGTGATGGAGCACGCGCTCGGTGATGCTCCCGAGGGCGAAGTCCAGCCAGCCGTCGTGACCATGCGTCGGCATGATCACGACGGTGCCCGCGCGGTTGGCGTGGGAGGCGAGGGTGTCCTGAAGGGCGGCGCCGTGGTCGTGGACGGTGCGGAAGGCCCAGCTCCAGCCGGGCAGCTCGGGCATGAGGGCGTCGTCGAGATCGGCCCCCTCGCCGCGATGCCACACCTCGATGGTGTGCGAGCCGCCGGGGGCGGCCAGCGAGGCCAGCCAGACCGCCCAGGGGGCGGCGATGGCGGCGGCGGCGCTGTCTTGTGCGGCGATGAGGATGCGCCGGATGGGCAGCGTGCCCTGCTCGGCGTCCAGCGGGCTGGCGGCCCCTTCGGGCAGGAAGCAGGTCGGCAGCGCGGTCTCGGCGGCCAGCGTCTCCGCGACGCTTGGGTGGAGGAGGCGACCCCAGAGGGAGCGGGGGTGGGTCGCGGTGACGATCAGCTCGGGCTTGAACTCACGGGCGGCGACCAGGAGCCCTTCGATGACGTCTTCGCAGCAGGAGCGCACGACGCGCTCGTGGGTGAAGGTTGCGTCGGGGGCGCCAGCCCAGCGCAGGACTTGCGGCGTCATGTCCGGGATCTGCTGGCTGGCGGCGGGGTCTTCGCAGGCGTGCACCGACACGAGCCGGGCGGCGCTGCGCCAGGCGAGGGCCGCGGCGAGGTCGGCGGCGGCGAGGTCTTCAGGGGTCATGGCGGTGGGGTGGAGGATGGTCTTGAGCGCGATGTGCATGGGCGGCCTCCTGGGCGGGTTGGAGCGGCGCAGGCGTGCCACGGGGCGCGCCACCTGTCCCACATTGTAAAGCAGCGACCGTGCCAGGTGACGTAGCGGCTTGAGGCGCGCCGCTGCGCGCGCGCCGTAGCGAGCTGTTGATTCATATGTTGCGACAACTCAAGACACACCAGAGTGGATGCCGATAGATACGGCCTCCGTGGAGTGGCACAGGCCATGCTCCAGCCCGTCGCAGCGCGACCGCCCCAGGCGGCGCAGACACAGACACGCAGCGACGGAGGTGAGATATGTTGGCGATCGCAGCCGCTTTGGCGCTCTTGATGGGGGTGACGTTGGGCATGCTGGGCGGCGGAGGCTCCATCCTCACCGTCCCGATCCTGGTCTACATCCTGGAGGTCCCGGCCAAGGAGGCCATCGCGACCTCCCTGCTGGTCGTCGGCACGACCAGCATCGTGGCCCTCATCAGCCACGCCCGGGCGGGCAACGTCCGCTGGAAGATCGGCCTGACCTTCGGCGTCTTCGGCATGATGGGCGCCTACCTCGGCGGGCTCGTCGCGCACTACATCCCGGGCTGGATGCTCCTGGCGGGCTTCGCCGCGCTGATGCTCGTCACCGGCCTCGCCATGCTCCGCAAGCGCAAGGGCGGGGAGAGCGACGAGGAGGCGGCGCAGGGCCCGACCTCGCTGCCTATCTTCAAGATCGCCGCCGAGGGCCTCGTGGTGGGCCTGGTGACGGGCCTGGTGGGCGCGGGGGGCGGCTTCCTCGTCGTGCCAGCCCTCACCCTGATGGGCGGCCTGCGGATCAAGGAGGCCATCGGCACCTCGCTGCTGGTCATCGCGATGAAGTCCTTCGCGGGCTTCCTGGGCTTCGCCGGGCATGTGGACATCAACTTCACGCTGACGGGCGTCTTCATCGGCGCGGCCATCGTCGGCACCCTCGGCGGCGCCTTCTTCGCCCAGAAGGTGGACGCCCAGAAGCTCCGCAAGGGCTTCGCGGTCTTC
>CAUJGC010000459.1 GCA_963169075.1 Myxococcota bacterium | reverse complement strand
AACGCCATCGTCGTCGCCTTCGACGTCACCGGCTCCATGGGCACCATCCCCGAGCACTTCGCCCGCGAAAAACTCGGCGGCCTCATGCGCATGCTCGTCGAGCGCGCCTACATCGAAGACCCCCAGCTCCTCTTCGCCGCCGTCGGAGACACCTACTCCGATAAGGGCCCCTTCCAGGTCGGACAGTTCGAGAGCGGCCTCGAGATGGACATGTGGCTCACACGCATCTGGCTCGAAGGCGGCGGCGGCGGGCAGGTCCACGAGTCCTACGGCCTCGCCCACTACTTCGCCGCCCACCACACCGCCACCGACTGCTGGGAGAAGCGCAGGAAGAAGGGCTACCTCTTCACCATCGGAGACGAGAAGCCCTGGGATCTCCCCCGCGCTCACCTCAAGACGGTCTTCGGCGGCGCCGAGGCCGACCTCACCATCCGGCAGGTCATCCAGCAGGCCCAGGAGCGCTACGAGGTCTTCCACATCCACGTCGCCCAGGGACACCACGGCACCGACCCCTCCGTCCTCGCCCGCTGGCGCGAGCTGCTCGGGGAGCGCGTCCTCGTCCTCGACGACAGCAGCGCCGTCTGCGAGCTGATCGCCGGCACCATCGGCCTCTGCGAAGGCAACACCGACCTCGCCCGCTTCGCCCGCGACCTGGAGGCCCTCGGCGCCGAGTCCAGCCGCGTGACCTCCGTCAAGAACGCCCTCAGCACCGTGCGCCGCCCCTGAATATGGGGGGCTGGGGGGGCGCCCCCCGCAGCCGGCGGCCAGGGGGAAGCTCCCCCTGGACCCCTCTCTACTGGAGCACACAAGAAACATCATGGGTGAAAAAGCATACATCGTCGTCGATCTCGGCTTCGGAGACGCTGGCAAGGGCGCCACCGTGGACTGGCTCGCCGCCACACGCGACGTCCGCGCCGTCGTCCGCTTCAACGGCGGCCCCCAGGCCGGCCACAACGTCGTCACCCCCGACGGACGACACCACACCTTCTCCCAGCTCGGCGCCGCCTCCTTCCTCCCCGGCGTCCTCACCCTCCTCCCCGCCTGCGTCCACCTCCACCCCCTCGCCTTGCTCAGCGAGGAGGCACACCTCCGCACCCAGGGCGTCTCAGACGCCCTCGACCGCCTCGCCGTCGAGGTGGACACCCCCATCGTCACCCCCTTCCACCAGGCCACCCAGCGCCTCCGGGAGCTGGCCCGCGGCGGCGCCCGACACGGCTCCTGCGGCACCGGCTTCGGAGAGTCCGTCGCCCTCACCCTCGACGACCCCGACCTCACCCTGCGCGCCGGAGCGCTGCACCACCTCCCCACCCTCCACCGCAAGCTCCGCGCTGGACAAGAACGCGCCCGCCACGCCGTCGCACCCCTCCGCGACGCCCTCCGCCACCTCGACGCCGCCCGCCGCGAGCTGGATCTCCTCGACGACCCCCACGCCCCCGAGGACGTCGCAGACACCTTCGCCGCCCTCGCACCGCGCCTCCAACGCGTCGGCCCCGAACACCTCCAACACCTCGCCTCCCTCCCCGGCGACCTCGTCTTCGAGGGCGCCCAGGGCGTCCTCCTCGACGAGTGGCGCGGCTTCCACCCCTTCACCACCTGGAGCACCACCACCGCGGCCAACGCAGACCTCCTCCTCGACCGCGCCCGCTTCACCGGACGCCGCGTCCGCCTCGGCCTCACCCGCGCCTACGGCACGCGACACGGCCCCGGACCCTTCCCCGCCGAGCACCCCGCCCTCACCGCCGACCTCCCCGACCCCCACAACGGACACAACCCCTGGCAGCTCGACTTCCGCGTCGGCTGGCTCGACCTCGTCCTCCTCCGCTACGCTATCGCCTCCACCGCACCCCTCGACGCCCTCGTCGTCAACCACCTCGACCGCGTCCTCCACCTGCCCGCGTGGTCCCTCGCAGACGCCTGGCTCCTCCCCGAGCCCCCCTCTCCTCTCCTCGCCGCCGCCGATCCCCACCACCCCCACCGCCTCACCCACCTCCTCCCCTCCGACGCCCAGGACCTCCAGCGCCAGGAGCTGCTCACCCGCCTCGCCTCGTTGGCTCGCCCCGTCCTCACCGAGGTCCAACCCGCCTCCGCCCCCATACAGGAGCCCCTGCGCCGCGCCCAGCCGCTCCTGGACGCCCTCCAGCACCACCTCCACACCCCGGTGGCCCTCGTCGCGACGGGGCCGTCACGCTCAATGCGCCACAGGACCCTCGACGGCGGCGACCTCTTGGCGTAAAATGACCTTATTGGCGCGTTTTGTTGTCTCGTGCCTGCGTTGTAGCCCGCGCGACAAAGTGGTCCGCACACGCGGAGATCTCCTTCCCTGCGGCGCAGGCTTGCGCTAGGCAGGAGGGGGCGTACCCGCATGAAGTCTCTCTGCTGTCAGGTCGGCGCCGCTTTGAGGACGCTACGCTACAACTACATCGCGCTCGCTTTGCCAGAGCTCTCAGCGCAGGGCGTCGAGGCGCAGGCCCTCGCCTCGCGCCTCCACCTCATCGCTCCCTCGGCCGAGCCGATCGAGCGCGTCCCGACCAGCGCCATCTACGCCTTCTGGGAGGAGGCCCTCGCTCAGGGCCTCCACCCGACGATGCCCCTCTGCATCGCCGCGCGCATCCCCGTCGAGCGCTACGAGGACCTCAGCCGCTTCATCTACTGCACCGCGGCCAACACCGCCGAGGCCCTCCGCGCCTTCCAGGCCTTCAGCCTCCTGGGCAGCCCCGATCTGGCCTGGGAGGTCATGATCGCCTCCTCCCACGCCTACCTCATCCCCCTCGGCATCTTTCAGCGCCCAGGCGCTCAGGCGGATCTCCTCTTCCAGCTCGGCATGATCACCGCGTGGAGCCGCAGCGTCGGCGCCCCCGACGTCGAGGTCTGCTGGCCCGCGCCCATCCTGGATGACCTCCCCTGCCAGGCCGCGCTGCCCGCGTCACGCACCAGCCCCTTCGCGGCGCTCGCCTTCAGCGAGGTCAACGCCCCCCACGCCTCCTCCCACGCCGGGCTGCACGCCTACTTCGTCGCTCAGGCGGAGGACCTCCTCCGCGCCGCCTCTCCCCTGCCCATCGTCACGCGCCTCCTCCACGCCTTCCGCTCCCGACCCGAGCACCGCTGGACCCTCGACGAGGCCGCCCGCGCCCTCAACATCACCCCCCGCACCCTCCACAGGCACCTCGCCGCGCGCGGCGCCAGCTTCCAGGGGCTCCTCGATCACCACCGCGCCGTCTTCGCCTTGCGGCTCCTCGGCGCGCTCCCCGACGAGGAGATCGCGGCGCGCTTCGGCTACGCCGAAGCGCGCTCCTTCCGCCGCGCCTTCCTGCGCTGGACCGGACGCCCCACCGGCGCCTTCCGGCGCGAGCTGGGCTGAGCGGCCTCTTCTTGGCGTAAAGTGTTCACTTTCTGTCCAGAATAGTCCTGTGCGCCTCCGCCCGGATTGTCTATCCTCAAGGTTGAGCCCCCAGGGTCTGCTTGCGGCCCCGGTGCTCTCTCCGCTCTCCGTGAGGCGTACAGCTGTGGTGTCAGAAAGCTCTGTAGAGTCTGGTGGAACCCGCGCGACGGTACACCTGCATGGTCTGCTCCGCTGCGCCGAAGACCTGGGCATCTCTTCGCAGGGGCTGCTCCAGCGCGCAGGCTTCGCGCCCGATCTGGAGGGCGGCTTCCTGGAGCGCGTCCCGGCCGCCCGGTGGTACGCCTTCTGGGAGCTGCTCCTGGACAGCGGCTTCTCTCCCCTGACCCCCTTCATCCACCCCAACCAGCGGCAGCACTTCAGCGCCAACGTCGTGCGCTACCTCTGCCAGACCGCGCCCTCCATCGAGGGCGCCCTCGCGCTGCTGCTGGAGTTCTGGGAGCTCTTCAGCGACGACTTCGCGCTGGAGCTTCACCTCGGGATGCACGAGGGGCTCCTCTGCGTCAGCCGTCCGCTGCGGAGCCGCGGCGAGCGCGCCGAGCTGCTCTTCACCTTCACCTCCGTGCTCCTCTGGCTCATCGAGCCGCACCTCCAGGGCGCCCCGGGCGCCGTTCGCCTGGAGTGGTGCGGTGAGCTGCCTGCGGCGTTCCGCGAGCTCTTCCCCCACGTCGCCGTGTCCACCCAGGCGCCGCGCGACGCGATCTCCATGCCGCGTGCGCTCCTCCTCCAGCCGCTCCCCAACTCCGACGAGGGGATGGCGACCTTCTTCCGCCAGGAGGCGATCAACCTCCTCGCGACGCTCCGGGGGCACACCTCCGTCTCCATCCAGATCCTGCAGCTCCTGGAGGAGCTGCCCAGCGACTCCTGGACGCTGGAGGCCATCGCGGAGCGCCTCCAGATCAGCCGCCGCACCCTCCAGCGCAACCTCATGGAGCGCGATCAGAGCTTCCGCGCCCTCCTGGACACCTTCCGGGCTGAGCGCGCCCGGACCCTGGTCTGGGAGATGGAGGATGACGCGCTCGCGTCCGCCCTGGGATACGCCGAGGTCCGCTCCTTCCGGCGCGCCTTCCACCGCTGGACCGGGATGACGACCCGTCAGTTCAGACGCCGCACCGCGTTCAACCCGTGAGCTTGGCGCGCCATCGGCGGCGCCTGACATATACAAGACGGCGCGTGGTATGGCTGGCGTTGAGGCCGATGACGCATTAAAACAAGGGTGTTGTGGACGGCGAGGCGACGCTTCGTCATCCAGGATGAAACGCTTGTCCCTGCGCGCTGCAGGGGACATGTCAGGCGCTCGCAGCGGCTAGCTCCCTGGGGGCCTATGGCTGTGCATACGACACATCAGCTACACAACCTGCTCTGGCACGCGTCCCGCCTGGGCGTGCATGGCGAGCGCCTCGCCCGGACGCATGGCCTGCTCTCAGGCGATGAGGGGTACATCGAGGCTGAGGCGTGGTTCGACTTCTGGGAAGGGCTCATGGCGTCGCTGCCTGCGGACTTCCCGCTCCGCGCTGCCCGCTCCGCCCCCGAGCACGCCACCCACATCCTGCGCTTCATCGCGCAGACCGCGCCCGATCTCCGCGCGCGCCTCCACGCGATCTGCGCCTGGTGGCCGCTGATCACGACGAGCTTCATCTGGGACTCCTGTGAGACCCCCTGGGGGATGAGCCTGGCGCCGCTTGGGCTCCCTCTTCACCCCGGAGCCCGTCACGCCTACCACCACTATGTGGGCGCGTTCGTCTGGTGGCTGCCTGCGGGCGCGTCGTCCGAGCGGGTGCTCGTGGACTGGAGCGCCGAGGCGCCCAGCGATGATCCCACGCTGCTCCCCTACGCCGACCAGCGGGTCGGCGTCGGCATGGACGCGCTGCACTTCCCCCGCTCGCTCCTGGAGGCGCCCCAGCCGGGCGACAACCCGGGGATGCACGCCTTCTTGATGGGGCACGCCGCGGAGTCGCTGGAGCGGCTCCAGGGGCAGTGGCCGGTGCGCGTGCGGCTCATGGCGCTCCTCCAGCAGCTCCCGCCGAGCCAGTGGACGCTGGACAGCGTCTCGGAGCGCCTCTTGTTGAGCCGCCGCTCGCTCCAGCGCTGGCTGGAGCAGGAGGGGGTGAGCTTCCGCGGGGTCCTGGACGAGCTGCGGGCCTCGCGCGCGCGGCTCCTGGCGCCGCACCTCGACGACGAGGCGCTGGTCCTGGCGCTGGGCTACGCCGAGCCCACCTCCCTCCAGCGCGCCTTCCGGCGTTGGACGGGGCACTCGACCGGGAGCTACCGCGCGCATGTCCGCGCCCTTGCGCTGCGCTGACGATCCGCTATCCTCCGGGGCGGCGCGGGACGGCGCCACAAGGCTTGCCAGACCTCGGGGTGCTCCGTGACAAAAACATCTCCTGTGCGTCGGGTCGCGCTGACCCTCTCGTTGACCGCGTTGGCGGCGTCCTGCGGCGTGGAGGCGCCGGGGGTTGACGAGTGCTCCAACCTCCGCACCATCCAGGCCAGCGGCGGCGGCAGCATCCAGGGCAAGTTCGGCGTGCTGGAGGACTACGAGTTCGCAGCCAGCGGCTCGGGCAGCTACGAGGTCATCCCGCCGGACTCCTCCGACTGCGCCCGGGACATCGCGGCGCGCCTGGAGGGCGCCTGCCGGATCTGCCGCGAGTCGGAGTCGGCCTGTGAGTCCACGGTCCAGCAGGTCCTCGACACCCCCACCCAGTACTGCACGGCCTGCGGCGACGACCTCTGCGGCGGCGACGAGACCCCGGCCAGCTGCCCCCAGGACTGCGCCGACGCCTGCGGCAACGGCACCTGCGAGGGCACCGAGTCCTTCCAGTCCTGCCCCGCGGACTGCGCGCAGTCGGGCTGCGGCGACGGCGTGTGCGCTCCAGGCGAGAACCCCGTCAACTGCGCCATCGACTGCGGCACGGCCTGCGGCGACGGGCGCTGCGCGGGGGACGAGTCCCCCTCCTCCTGCCCCCAGGACTGCGATCTGGGCGTCTGCGGCGACGCCCGCTGCAACTTCGGGGAGACGGCGGAGAATTGCCGCCAGGACTGCGGCGGCGGCTGCGGCAACGGCGCCTGCGAGGGGAGTGAATCCGGGTTCACCTGCCCCCAGGACTGCGGCGGCTGCACCCCCAACACGTCCACCTGCCAGGGCAGCGCGATCCTGGCCTGCAACGCCGACGGCGCCTCCACCACCGCCCGCGTCTGCGGCGTGGGGAGCCTCTGCCGCGACGGCGTCTGCCACGCCTCCAACCCCCAGTCCGGTCAGGAGGAGGCCGAGGCGCAGCTCCTCGGCTTCTGGGATGTCTCCCTGGCGCTCCGCACCGACGCGGACGAGGAGGCCGTTGAGGCCGAGTACACCCTCGAGATCTTCCAGGTCACCCCGCCGACCAACCAGTTCGGCGTCTGGAACTGGAAGGGCGCCCTCAAGCCCGCAGCCCTCTGCGCCGTAGAGGCCGCCGATCGGGCCCAGGGCGGCCCCTGCCAGCGCTTCGAGCCCACGCTCCTGGGCACCTGCGCCGACGTCTCCTGCACCCCCGAGGGCGCCGAGGAGGCGGTCCAGGGCACCTGGAGCGCCATCGACGGCACCCTCGCCCTGGGCGAGTCACCCCGGGCCGAGGGCCACATGTACGCCTTCAACGCCAACGAGGGCTACCTCGCCCTCCGCACCCACGTCTACGGCGCCGGTCAGGTCGTCAACGACCGCCTCCTCCCGACGGAGTGCGCGGGCGTCTGGTGCACCTGGAGCCTCACCCCGGCGGCAGGCACCACGCTGGCGGAGCGCTTCGGCACCCTCCGCGGCGACGGCTGGAGCCTGGAGATGTCCAAGATCACCGGGCGCTGAGGTTTTGATATGAATTTAAACAAAAATATAATCACTTTTGCTGCGTTCTGGGGGCCTGTCGCGGCGCTGGTCTGGGCGTGCGGGCTGGAGGAGGAGTGCGCCCCGGGGGACAGCGCGTGCTTCTCGGCGGCGGCGGAGCTGAGCCCGGCGGCGGAGGCTGCGCAGCGGGAGGGGCGCGAGAAGCTCCTGGGCACCTGGACCCTGACCCAGCAGCTCCCCGGCATGGACGGGGTGGGGCGCCCGGTGTCCTACGGCGCCGCGACGTGGACGGTGGAGATCTTCGAGGTCGAGGCGTGGGATCGCTACGGGGAGTCGCCCCGAGTGGCCTGGCGCGGGGCGCTGCGGCCCGGGACGATCTGCCTGGTCCCGACGGCGGAGCTGGGCGAGGACGGGGCGGCCTGCGAGGAGGTGCCGGGGCTCCTGGGGAGCTGCACGGGGCACACCTGCAACCGCCGCGAGGAGCTGGAGCTGACCGGCTACTACGATACGCAGAGCGATCTGATGGAGTTTGAGAGCTACGTTCAGGGGGCGATGCACTTCGCCAGCCCCGAGCAGGGCTATCTGAACCTGAGCGCCTACGTGGACGGGGATCTCTACCTGGCGCAGGGGCGCGAGGAGAACGCCTGCGAGGGGGGCTCCTTCTGCGACTGGCGCTCCAGCGCGGCGGGGCTCCTGGCCGATCGCTTCGAGTCGGCCAGCGGCGTCCGCACCCGCTCCTTTGTGCGGGAGAGCGACACCTACCGCCGCGACGGCGTGGTCAACGAGGAGCAGGTCGAGGTCATGATCGACGCGGCGGCCCCGGTGGAGGAGAAGCTCCTGGGGGACTGGGCGGTGCGGATGACGCTGGGGACGCTGGACGCGGTGGAGCGCCCCTTCAACCTGGGCTATGTAGACTACACGCTTGAGTTTTTTGAGGTCGAGCCGGTGGGGGTGGTCGGGCAGTGGGCGGTGCGCGGCGGCCTGAAGGGGCGGGCGCTCTGCGTGGCGCCCGACGCGACGGCGGGGCCGGGGAGCGCCGCGTGCGACCTCTACGAGCCGGCGCCGATCGGCACCTGCGACGCCACGACCTGCACCGAGCAAGGCGAGGTGGCCGTGGAGGGCATCTACGACGCCCTCCGCAACCGCCTGACGCTGGATGAGGAGCGGGCAGGGGTGTATTATCTTGATCCGGCGAGGGGTTACGTGAACGTCTCGCTCTATGTGAGCACAACGGACGCGTCGCTGCCGATCCAGACCGTCGAGGCGACGCCCTGCGCGGGCTCGATCTGGTGTGACTGGCGGCTGCGGACGGCGGGCGCCTTCTCCAGCGAGTACAGCAGCGACTGGCCCAGCGATGTGCTCTACTTCGAGCTGGCGCGGCCTTGATGGGGGGTGGGGGGGGGGGGGCGGCCCCCCCCCCCCCCCCCCAACCCCCGCGCGGCGCGGGGGCGGCCGCCGGGCGGCCCGGCGGCGGGCGCGGGCGGGGGCGCGCGGGG
>CAUJGC010000458.1 GCA_963169075.1 Myxococcota bacterium | reverse complement strand
TCGCAAGACGCCGCCCAAGCGCGCTTGGGCGGGTCCCCCGCCTCGCAAGAAGCCGCCCACGCGCGCTTGGGTGGGTCCCACGCCTCGCAAGAAGCCGCCCAAGCGCGCTTGGGCGGGTCCCACGCCTGGTGGGGAGCCGTCTGAGCGTGCTTGGGTCAGGGGCTCGCTGCGCTCGCAACCCCCCCAGGGCCGTCACGTCCTGCTCCGCTTCGCTGCTCAGGACGAACGGCCCTGGCCCCCCCAAGGGTAGGGGGGCACCGACGGGATCGGGTGGAAGGGGATCGGGTGGGAGGGGAGCGGGGAGCGTAGCGACGACGTGTCGGTGCCCCCCCGTCACGGGGGGGGCCGGGCCCGTTCCTCCTGAGAGCGCAGCGAGCAGGAGGTTACGGGGCCGGGGGGGTCATGCGGGCAGAGCCTTGCCGGGGTTGGCCTGGCGGGCTTCTTGTCCGGCCTCGATGAGGAAGGCGGCGAGGTCGCGGAGGGGGATGGATTGGGGGCAGATGTCTTCGCAGGCGTGGCAGCCGTCGCAGGCGTAGAGGGGTTCGGCGTCGGCGCTGGTGATGGCGAGGTCGGGGAGGTTGCGGAGGAGCCCGGAGGCGACGGCCTGGGGTCCAGCGAAGCGTTGGGCGGCGATGTTGCCGAGGAGGGTGGGGCAGACGAGATCGCAGAGGCCGCAGGCGGTGCAGCGCTGCCAGGCGGGGAGGAGGTCGCGGGCCTGGGGGGGGAGGGGGAGGAGGCCCTGGGGGTCGAAGTTGTCGCGGAACCTGGCGAGGCCGCCGCGGTCGTAGGTGAAGGTGGCTCGGGAGAGGACGTGCATGACGAAGTTGGAGCCGAGGAGGGCGACAGCCTTGGGGCGCATGACGTTGCTCCGGGTCAGGTGAGGGCGGCGCGGACGGCGCGCGCTGCGGAGAGGAGATCGACGGCGTGTGCGGTGCCGTCGAGCGCGGCGTGGGTGCCTGCGAGGACGCGGCCCGCGGCGTAGAGGTTGAGGGCGGCGGGCGCGTAGGCCTCGTCGAGGGGTCGGCCCTGGGGATCGACGCCGAGGCCGAGGGTGAAGAGGGGGTGCTCTGCGCCGGGTCGGGCGCCGAGGAGTTCGGTGGGGTCGAGGTCCTGGGCGTCCAGGGGCGCGCCGTCGAGGTAGAGGGGGAGGTCGAGGAGGGCCTCGCGGAGGGGGGGCTCGGCGCGGAGGGCCTGGGTGTCGAAGCGCCCCGGGGCGAGGAGGACGGCGCGGAGGTCGGTGAGGTGGTGGGTGGCGTCGGGGAGGTGGGCGCGGAGGGCGGTGACGCGCCCGGCGTCGCGGGTGAGGTCGAGGCGGGCGGCGGGTCCGCGGAGGAGGGTGACGCCGGGGGCGTGCTGGAGGGTGCGCTGGAGGTGGGTCCAGAGGCGGAGGCCGAAGACGGGCTGCTCGACGGCGAGGCGCTCGCGGACGGGGCGGTCGAGGGCGCTCTGGAGGGTGTCGATCCAGCGGGCGGCGACCTCGAAGGAGCGGCCGAGGATGGGGGGGAGGAGGAGCCCGGCGTCGCGGGGGAGGGTGGGGAGGAGCTTCTTGAGGGCATCGATGAAGGCGCGGCCCTGGGGCGTGTCGGGTCCGGTGTCGAGGAGGCCGACAGGGAGCGCGGGGTGGGCGGGGGTGTGGGCGGGGGGCCAGGGCAGCTCGGCGGGGAGGAGGGCGTTGGGGGGGAGGTGGGTGAGGGCGGCGAAGAGGGCAGCGGCGGCGTCAGCGGGGTAGGCGTCGGCGCAGGCGAGGCCGATCCAGGCGCGGGGGGCGTCGGGGTCGGGGAGGGGGGCTGCGGTGGCGGCGACGCCGTCAGCCAGGGCGGCGGTGCCGGCGTCGGTGGGGAGGACGGCGGGGGCGGGGAGGAGGAGGAGGAGGTCGTCGGGGGCGACGAGGCGGAGGAGGGCGGCGCACTCGACGCTGGTGGTCTCGGCGCTGAGGCCGCGGAGGGGGTGGTGGGGGCGCCTGGCGAGGAGGGCGGCGAGGCGCGGCTCGGGGTGGGTGAGGGCGTCGGTGGGGGGGAGGTGGGGCCTTGGGGGGCCGTAGCCGGTCCAGGGGCGCTGCGCGGGGGGCTCGGCGGCGCCGTAGAGGTCGAGGCGTCCGCTGAAGCGCGCAGCGGCGCCGGGTCGCCCGGTGATGACGGTGACGCGGGCGCCGCGCTGGGCGGCGAGGAGCGCCGCGGCGGCGCCCGCGAGGCCGGAGCCGATGACGAGGAGGTGGGGAGCTGTCGTCATGAGGGGCGCGCGGTGTGTGCGGTGTGGGGGCGGTCGGCTTCGGCGCGGGGCGCGGGGATGGAGAAGGTGCGGGCGCGTCGCCCGAGGGCCGCGGCGTCGAGGAGCCAGGCCTCCCCGATCTCCTCCTGGGCGACCTGGGGTCCGCGGAGGACGGCGCGTCGGGAGTGGAAGAGGCAGGCCTGGAGGTCGAGGGCGAGGTCGGGGACGGCGCCGGGGTCGAGGTCGCGCTCCTGGGCGAAGAGGTGGGCGGCGAGGAGGGCGGCGCGCATGCCGTTGTCGGGGCCTTTGCCGAGGCGGGTGCGTCGCGTGCAGTCGTCGAGGGTGCGGACGTGCTCGTGTCGGATGACGTAGCGCAGCTCGGCCTCGGTGACGGGCTCGGCGGGGTCGATGACGCGTCGGGTGCGGGGCTCTTCGCGGAGGAGGTCGAGGATGTGCTGGGCGTTGGCGCCGTGTCGGTAGAGGATGCGCTGGGCGGCGTGTCGGTCGAGGCCGACCTCGACGAAGGGCTCGACGGTGAGGTCGTGCTCCTGTCCGCCGGGGAGGGGGGCGAGGTGGGTGCGGCAGGGGATGGCGCCGGGGTCGCGCTGGAGCTTGCGGCAGATGGTGTCGGTGGCCTCCTCGCTCATGACGCGGTAGGCGGCGAGCTTGCCGCCGGTCATGGAGAGGAAGCCGTCCGCGCCTTCGGCGGCGTGGTCGTAGACGGCGTGGTCGCGTGAGAGGTCATCCTCGGCGGTGCCGTAGGCGAAGATCGTGGGGCGGCAGCCGGCCCAGGTGTCGATGATGCGGTGCTGTCGGATGGAGGGGAAGATGGAGGCGGCGCCTTGCAGGAGGTATTCGACCTCGTCGCGGAGGACGGGGATGTGATCGAGGTCGCCGTAGTAGTCGTCGTCGGTGGGGCCGATGATGGTGGTGTTCTGGTGGGGGCAGATGAGCATCTGGCGCCCATCGACGGCCTTGGCGATGAGAGCGTAGTGGGTGATGCGGCCCGCGAGGACGAGGTGGACGCCCTTGCCGGGCCGGACGCGGACGCTGCGGACGCCCTGGGCGGAGGCGAAGCGCTCGGCCCAGGGGCCGGCGGCGTTGAAGACGACGCGGGCGAAGACCTCGCGGGTGGTGCCTGCGAGGCGGTCGCGGACGCGGACGCCGAGGACGCGGCTGGGCTGGTCGGGGTCGCGGAGGAGGCCGAGGACGTCGTGGTAGGTGTGGATGGCGGCGCCGTGCTGGGCGGCGTCCAGGGCGTTGAGGAGGGTGATGCGCTGGGTGTCGATGCCCCACTCGTCGGTGGTGACGGCGCCGACGACGCCCTTGGCGAGTCCAGGCTCCAGGGCGTAGGCCTCGTCGGCGTGGAGTCGGCAGTGGGGTTGTCCGCCCTTGAAGGGGGCGTACTGGTCGTAGGTTCGGAAGTAGACGTCGGCCAGCTCCAGCATCATCCTGGACTTGGGGTCGGCGTCGAGGAAGGGCATGAGGAAGGGGATGCGGAAGAGGAGGTGGGGGGCGATGCGCTGGATGTAGCCGCTGTCCAGGCAGGACTTGCGGGTGACGTCGGGGTCGGTGTGGAGGTAGCGCAGGCCGCCGTGGATCATGCCGGTGGAGGCGCCGGTGGCGCCGGTGGAGAAGTCGCGCTTCTCGAAGAGGGCGACGTGGAGGCCGCGCATGGCGCAGTCGCGCGCCACGCCGCAGCCGTTGACGCCGCCGCCTATGACGATCACATCGAGGGGGTGTTGTGGTGACTCACCGCGCATCGCATCCATCTCCGGTTCGGCGTCCGCCCGGACCCAGCTTGTCCAGACGCGTGGGGCGGAGTGTAGTCACTCCCGAGCCAGAGGACAACGGGTGGCCCGAAGGTTGGCGGGTCGTGGCCCTGGTCCTCCCCGTGACGGCTTGGGGCGGGCAGGGCAGGGCGGATCAGGTCGCAGGCCCGCTGGGGGGGAGGCGCTCCTCCCAGTGGACGCCCTCTTTGAGGGCTTTGGCCTTGGCGTCGAAGTGGGCCTTGAGGCGCCGCTCCTGGCGGATGCGGTAGATGGAGCCCGCGAGGACGAGGAGGCCGAGGAGGGAGAGGGGGAGGTACCAGGCGAGGGCGCGCTTGTCGGCGCCGAGACCCGAGAGATCAATGAGATGGACGCGCGGCCCCTGCGCTACGGCGAGCCATCGGGGGTGTGGGGCGTCGTCGAGGGTGATGCGGGCGGGGGCCTGGGGGTCGAAGCCGGGGAGGTCGAGGTGGGCGTAGCGGGCCAGCTCGCCCTGACCGTGGAGGGTGAGGGCGACGTGGCCGCGCTCGTCGAGGCCGAGGACGGCGGCGCGGCGCGAGGAGCCCTCCCCGGCGATGGGGGTGAGGTTGAAGTAGCCCGCGTCCACGAAGGAGACGCCCCAGTCGGGGCTGACGTGGCGGGTCATCTCGTGGCGCTCGGGGTGTTGGACGAAGAGCCAGAGGGTGGGGGTGTCGCCCGGCGCGGCGATGAGGAGGTGGCGCCTGCCGAGAGGGAGGGCGCGGAGGTGGAGCTTGGACTTGAAGGTGGCGCCGGAGGCGATGAGGGGGCCGGTGGGCTCGGTGTTGCGGGCGCCCTGGGCGAGGAGGTCGGGGAGGGCCTGGTAGGGTGCCTCGGGGCCGTCGGGGTAGACGAGGAAGGCGAGGTGTCCGTCTGCGACGGCGTTGAAGTCCTGGAGGTGGAGCGGTCGCTGGCCGGGCAGGGGGAGGAGGCGCGCGGTGAAGGGGGAGGTGGTCTGCTGGCCGTCGGGGTCGGTGAGGAGGAGGCCCGCGCCAGCGCTCAAGGTCGCCTCGCCTTTGGCCGTGCCCCAGGCGTGGAGGATGGCGCCCGGCGGGAGCGCGTCAGCGCCCGGGCGGTGCAGGCGGTAGAGGTTGGCCGTGAGGTCGTCTTCGTGGAAGTCCACGCGGTCGCCGGAGAGGCTGCCGTCGGCGTGGAGCAGGTGGACGGAGCCGTCTGGGCTGTAGAGCCGTGTGAGGGGCAGGGGGGTGGTCTGGACCGCGCTGGTGGCGAAGGGCTGCCAGGGGGTGAACGCACCCTTGTCCGGGTCGTAGCGGTGCGTCTGGGCGCCGCAGGAGGCCACCGGGGTGCCATCGTGGAGGAGGTCGAGGGCGAGCGCCGGGCCGTCCGGGCAGCTCAGGGTCGCGGCGGGCTCCAGCAGCGGCGTCACGGCGTCATCCAGGGGAGCGCAGGCCAGCAGCGGGAGGAGCAGCAGGGAGAGGAGGAGGGGACGCACCCCACCCGCAGCAGCGCCGGGGCGCTGCGACGAGCGGGCGGGGTGCGTCAGCATCGGAGGCCTCAGCTCTTGGCGGTGCGCTGGATGCGGAGGCCCAGCTCGTTGAGCTGCTCCTGGGCGACCTCGGAGGGCGCCTTGGTCATGAGGCAGGAGGACTTCTGGGTCTTGGGGTAGGCGATGACGTCACGGATGGACTCGGCGCCGGTCAGGAGCATCACCAGGCGGTCCATGCCGAAGGCGATGCCGCCGTGGGGCGGCGGGCCGTAGGTGAAGGCCTTGAGGAGGAAGCCGAACTTGAGCTGGGCCTCCTCCTCCTCGATGCCGAGGATGCGGAAGACCTGGCTCTGGACGTCGGCGCGGTGGATCCGGATGCTGCCGCCGCCCAGCTCGGTGCCGTTGAGCACGAGGTCGTAGGCCGCAGCGCGCGCCTGGCCGGGGTCCGTCTCCAGGAGGGGGAGGTCGTCGATGACGGCCGAGGTGAAGGGGTGGTGGACGGCGTAGAAGCGCTGGGTGGCCTCGTCCCACTCGAACATGGGGAACTCGGTGACCCAGGTGAAGCCCCAGGTGCCGGGCTGGATGAGGCCGAGCTGGGCGCCGAGCTGCTTGCGGAGCTGGCCGAGGGAGTCGTTGACGACCTTGGGCTTGT
>CAUJGC010000457.1 GCA_963169075.1 Myxococcota bacterium | reverse complement strand
CCTCCTCCTCGGCTGCTGCGGCGCAGGCGGCGCGTGGTTCTTCCTGGTTGCGGAGCAGAGCAACAACCTCAACGAGGACCACTCGGGCTCCAGCTCCAACTCCAGCTTCGATGACACCGAAGAGGAAGAGCCCACCCCTGTCCGGCGGCGGCGGGCCCGACGGCGCGCCTCCTCCTCCTCCTCACTCTCCAGCATCTCCGAGCGCGTCATCATCCAGCGCCTCGAAGGCGATGGCTGGGAGGTCCTCGACGACCACAACCGTCAGGACGGCTTCGGCTACAACGGCGTGATCATCTCCGTGATCAAGCCCCCTGCCGGCGGCGCGGTGGCCCTCTACGACTACGAAGACCTCAACGCCGCCAAGAACCTCGAGAACACCTACAAGAACAACCCCGACGCTGCGGTCGCGCGCAGCGGCAAGCGCGTCCTCTCGGTCATCATGCCCAACCGCCCGGAGCTGGCCCGCGAGGTCCTCGACCTCGTCCTCGACCGTTGAGCCCGCGCCTCCTCTCGCCATGGGTTCATGTCCAAACACCCCGCACCCCGACGATCCTCCAAGCCCGCCCCCCTCGACCCGAACCTCCTCGCGCGCCTTGAGGCGCTCATCGAGGAGATCGCGGGCCTCGACTACGACGACGACGAGGATCGCTTCAACGACATCATCTCCGAGCTGGTCAACCACGGCGAGAGCCTCCGCGACCACCTCACCCGGCTGGCCTCCTCCCTCAACTACCAGCAACGACGCGCCGCCCTCGAAGCACTCGGACGCCTCAAGGCCCCCGAGCTGCGCCCCCTCCTCCTGAGCGCCCTCAGCGACGCCAACTGGAAGGTCCAGCGCTCCGCCGCCATCGCCCTCGCCAGCTCACCCGCCCCCGAGGCCCTACCCCACCTCCTCCCCCTGGCCGATCACGCCAACAAGGCCCTCCAGATCGCCATCCTCCAGGCCATCCAGGCCATCGGCGCCCCCGAGCACACCGACATCTTCCAGCGACACCTCACCTCCTCCGACTGGCGCGTCCGCCTCACCTGCGCCGAAGCCCTCGGCGCCATCGCCGCGCCCGCCACCCTCTCCGATCTCCTCCTCCGCATGCTCGACGAGGACGAGGACGTCCGGCGCGCCGTCGATAACGCCCTCGTCCGCCTCCTCGCGCCGGGGGTCTCATCCGACGACGACCTCCTCGCCGCCCTCGAAGCCACCTCCGAGGCCGAGCGCCAGGCCATGCTCGAAGCCCTCCTCAAAGATGGCCGCGGCAAGCCCCTCACCCGCCTCACCGAGGCCCTCCAGGCCTCCATGAGCGCCATCGTCGACGAGGAGGAGCTGGCGCGCGTCGGCCGCGTCATGACCGCCGCCGATCACCTCCCCACCCTCGACCGCGCCTTCCTCCGCGAGCGCGACCTCGACAACCTCGAGGCCATGCTCACCAAAGAAGGCAACGCCTCCCTCATCCTCCTCGGAGAGTCCGGCGCCGGTAAGACCGCCCTCATCCACGAGCTGGCCCGGCGCCTCAGCCAGCGCGACGCCGGCTACGCCCTCCTCGAAACCTCCACCCCCGAGCTGATGGTCGGCACCAAGTACATCGGCGAGTGGGAGACCAAGCTCCGCGACCTCATCGAAAAAGTCCGCCGACCCCGCCGCGTCCTCCTCTACATCACCAACATCAACGACCTCCCCGGCGCCGGCACCACCTCCTCCAACAAGCAGAACTTCGTCACCCTCCTCGCCCCCTACCTCCGCCGCGGCGACGTCACCGTCATCGGAGAGTCCACCGCCGAGGCCCTCCAGCGCGGCCTCGAAAAAGACCTCAGCGCCAAGCAGCTCTTCCAGACCTTCAAGGTCCAGGAGACCACCCGCGCCGAGACCCTCGCCATCCTCCGCCTCGCCCTCGACGACTCCCTCCGCACCCACAAGCGGCGCATCACCGCCCTCCCCGAGGTCCTCGACCTCCTCCTCGACCTCTCCGGCACCTACTACGCCACCATGGCCCAGCCCGGACGCTCCGTCACCGTCCTCAAGCGCGTCCTCGACCACGTCACCCAACGCCCCGACCTCCCCCCCGACGCCCCCTTCGAGCTGCACGCCGCCGACGTCATCCAGGGCCTCGCCCGCTTCACCGGGCTCCCCGAGGTCCTCCTCAACGACCACCTCCCCCTCGACCCCCAGGACGTCCGCCGCGCCTTCGAAGACCGCGTCCTCGGCCAGAGCGAGGCCGTCAACGCCCTCACCGACCTCATCACCCTCGTCAAGGCCGGCCTCGCGGACCCCACCAAGCCCCTCGGCGTCTTCCTCTTCGTCGGACCCACCGGCGTCGGAAAAACCGAGATCGCCAAGGCCCTCGCCTCCTTCATCTTCGGCAGCGACGCCCGCCTCCTACGCTTCGACCTCTCCGAGTTCAAAGAGTACGAGAGCTTCGAAAAACTCATCGGCGGCACCGTCTACAACCGCGAAGAGGGCAAGCTCACCTCCAAGGTCCGCGAGCAGCCCTTCTCCGTCATCCTCCTCGACGAGATCGAAAAAGCCCACCCCAACATCTTCGACCTCTTCCTCCAGGTCTTCGACGACGGACGCCTCACCGACGCCCGCGGACGCCTCGCGGACTTCCGCCACACCATCATCATCATGACCTCCAACATCGCCTCCGCCATCCACACCGGCGGCGCCCTCGGCTTTGGAGACAACCCCGACGCGGCTCTCGCCTCTCCCGAAGGGGTGATGCGTGAGATCCATCGCTTCTTCCGCCCTGAATTTCTCAACCGTATTGATCGGATCGTCGTCTTCCGCCCCCTCGGGGCCGAGACCATGCGCCAGATCGCCCGCCGCGAGGTGGGCCAGGTCCTCCTCCGCTCGGGCCTCCTCCGCCGACGCCTCGGCGTCGAGGTCGAAGAGGAGGTCTTCGACCTCCTCCTCAGCCAGGGCTTCTCCCGCGCCTGGGGCGCGCGCCCCCTCAAGCGCGCCGTCGAGCGCCTCCTCCTCCTCCCCGTCGCCCGCGAGATCGTCCAGCGCGGCCCCGGCTACGGCGGCGACACCCTCCACGTCAGCGTCGATCGGAGCACCACCCCGCCCAGCGTCGCCATCACCCGACGCCCAAGCTCCCTCCACCTCCGCCGCGACCAGACCGCCGACCTCGGCCTCCAGGTCCTCCACGGCACCCCCCTGGAGCCCCTCCACAAGACCGTCCGCTCCTGGGCCGCAGCGGCCAGCCTGGCCGCCCAGGCCCTCGACCACCTCGGCCCCACCGGCGACGACGACCCGCTCAAGGCCCAGGCCGAGGCCTTGGAGGCCCAGGCACTCCTCCCCTCCTTCTGGGATGACCCCGCCCAGGCCCAGCGCGGCCTCCAGCGCCTCGTCCACCTCAAAGAGCTCACCGCCCTCCGGCACGCCCTCCGGCTCCGGCTCGACACCCTCCTGCACGACGCCCAGACGCAGCGCGGCGGCCTCAAGGTCTGGGCCGCCGCGTTCGGAGAGGCGCTGCTGGAGCTCTATATCGTCGAGACGTGACCCCCCCGGCCCCGTAACGTCCTGCTGCGCTTCGCTTCACAGGACGAACGGCCCCGGCCCCCCCCGTGGCGGGGGGGGGGCCCCCCCCCACCCCGCGCGCGCCGGGCCAGGGGGCGGGGGGGGCCCCCCCCGCCCCGGGCCGCCCCCCCGCCCCCCC
>CAUJGC010000456.1 GCA_963169075.1 Myxococcota bacterium | reverse complement strand
CACCTGAGCAGCAGCCTCATCAAAGAGGTGGCCGCCCTCGGCGGGCCGATCCAGCACACCCTCCCCGAGCACATCCACCGCGTGCTCCTCCAACGCTACCCCCAGGAGACCCCCGCATGACCTCCCCCAAGATCCCCCTCGGCGCCCTCATCAACGAGATCAAGCCCTCCCCGACCCTGGCCGTGACGGCGCTGGCCAACAGCCTCAAGGCGCAGGGCCACGACATCCTCTCCTTCTCCGCCGGAGAGCCGGACTTCGACACCCCCGCCTTCGTCACCGAGGCGGCCAAGAAGGCCCTCGACAGCGGCAAGACCCGCTACACCGACGTGGCCGGGGTCAAGGAGCTGCGCGACGCCGTCGCCGCCTTCTACAACCAGCGCGGCTTCGACGTGACCGCCGCCAACGTGGTCGTCTCGGCGGGCGCCAAGCACTCCATCTACCAGCTCTTGATGGTCCTCCTGAACCCGGGCGACGAGGTCATCATCCCGGCGCCCTACTGGGTCTCCTACCCCGACATGGTCACCCTGGCCCGCGGCGTCAGCGTCATCGTGGACGGCCCCGAGGCCACCGGCTTCAAGCCCACCGCCGAGGCCATCCGCGCCGCCATCACCCCCAGGACCCGCCTCCTCATCCTCAACTCCCCCTCCAACCCCACCGGCGCGGTCTTCTCCAAGGCCGAGCTGGAGGCCATCGCAGACGTGTGCCTGGAGCACAACATCGGCGTCATCTACGACGCCATCTACGACCAGCTGGTGTACGGCGAGGAGCCCTTCTCGGAGTTCGCGACGCTCCGTCCGGGGCTCTTTGAGCTGACGGTGACGGTGAACGGGCTCTCGAAGTCCCACGCGATGACGGGGTGGCGCATCGGCTACATCGTGGCGCCGACCCACATCGCCAGCGCGGTGGCCAAGCTCCAGTCCCAGTCCACCTCCAACATCACCGCCTTCGCCCAGTACGGCGCCATCGCGGCCCTCAAGTCCGACCAGTCCGAGGTCACCGAGATGCGCGGGCACTTCGACCGCCGCCGCAAGCTCCTGGTGGACGGCCTCAACGCCATCGACGGCGTCTCCTGCCCCGAGCCCCTCGGCGCCTTCTACGCCTTCCCCAACTTCTCGGCGCTCCTGGGCAAGCAGGGGCCGGACGGCCCCCTGACGGACGACCTGGCGCTGGCCTCCTGGCTGCTGAAGCACTGCGGCGTGGCCGTGGTCCCGGGCTCCGCCTTCGGCGCGCCGGGCTACCTCCGCCTCTCCTACGCCACCAGCGACGACAACATCCGCGAGGGGCTCCGCCGCATCCGCGAGGGCGTCGCGACCCTCGCCTGAGGGTGAGAGGAGGGGCTGGGGGTCAGCGACCCCTGGCCTCCCCTCCCTGCGCGCTCCACGCCGCAAAGGTCGCCTCATCCTCGGCCCGGCGCGCCGCCGCGCGCCGGGAGACGTTGGCCAGCGGGATCGCCATCCGGTGGTTGCCCTCCAGCGCCGCGCTGTGCCGCTGGAGGTAGGCCCAGTAGAGGGGCGTCAGCGGGCAGGTCTTCTTCGGGCGATAGGCGCAGCCGCCGCAAAAGTCAGACATCTTCGACACATAGCCTGACCCGGCGATGTAGGGCTTGGTGGTCATCAGCTCCCCGGTCCCGAACGTCCCCATCCCCAGCACGTTGGGCTCCACCACCCAGTCGTAGGCGTCGATGTAGGCGCACCAGAACCAGTCCGCCAGCCCCCGCGGCGAGACATCCAGCAGCGCGCATACGTTGGAGAGCACCATCAGGCGGGTGATGTGGTGGCTGTACCCCTCCTCCCACACCGCCTCCACCACCGCGTCCAGGCACCTCAGCCCCGAGCGCTCCCCCCAGAGCCAGGCCGGCACCTCCCGCGACGCGCCCAGCGCGCTGGGCGCCGCCCCGCCGTCCACCCCCACCACCGGCGCGGCCCCGGGCCACGGCCTCCCCGACCACGCCGACCAGCCGCCGTCCCCCGGCTGGGGGCGCACCTCGACCCCGGGGAGCCCGCGAAACCCGTCCGTCGCCTCGTGGACGTGGCGCACATACTCGCGCCACCCCAGCACCTGCCGGATGAAGCCCTCCTGGCTGTTGAGGGGCAGCGCCATCCCCGCCACCTCGTCCACCACCCGCCCCGGCAAGAGCCGGTGCAGGTTCAGCAGCGGCGAGAGCAACGTGTGGAAGAGCGTCCGCGAGCGCGTCGACATCGCGTCCTCCCACGGCCCGAACGACGCCAGGCACGACGCCTTCGCCCACGCCCACGCCGCCTCCGCGTCCGCCGCCGTCGCCGGCAGCCGCTCCAGGTTCACCCGCCCCGGATGGTGCCCGAAGCGACGCCGCACCAGCGCCCCCACCTCCTCCTTCAGCGCGTCCACCGGGAAGCGCGGCGGCGCCGGCGCCGGCGGCTCCCCCCGCCAGGGCTCCCGGTTCTCCCCGTCGAAGCTGAAGCGCCCCCCCGCCGGCTTCCCCCCTTCCATCAAGATCCCCGTCTCCCGCCTCGCCGCCCGGTAGAACGCGTCCATCCGCCACGGCCCGCCCGGCGGGCCGCTCTCCGCGAAGAGCGCCGCGTCGGTGAGCCAACCGCTGTGGGGCCTCACTTCCATAAGCCCAGCCTGGACCAGCGGCGCCAGCTCCGCACGCAGCTCCCGCTCGGCGGCGCGCGCCATCACCAGCCCGCCCACCTCCCGAGCGACGGGCGCCAGCGCCTCCGCATAGCCCGCCTCGGTCATCACATAGCGCACCGCGAAGCCCGCCTCGGCCAGCTCCAGCGCGAACGCCCGCTGGTTCGCCAGCACCAGGGCCAGCTTCTGCTGGTGGTAGGGACGCCGGGACGCCTTGTGCGCCGACTCGACCAGCACCACACCCGTCTCCCCCGGCGCCGCCCCGCGCAGCGCCCCAAGCCCCGCGTGCAGCTGATCGTAGGCCACATACACCCACCGCCTACCGCCCGCCTCCCCGGCCGCTCGGGCCTCCAACGCCGCCTTGAACATCGCATCACCTCCACCACGTCGCGCCGCCGTCGGGAGATGTCCCCAGCCGTCAGGAGGTGCGCCGCGATGGCCTTTACCAAGACGCAACGAACCCTCTACAATGACCTGTGTCTTCGCCTCCACCCCACCCCTGCTCATGGTGCGCTATGCCTCGCCCCCCTGTTCGCTTCTTCGCGGCGCTCACCACCACCCTCTTCGTCCTCGCCGCGTCTGGATCATCCCGGCGGCCTCGGTGACCTCCACGGCGGGCGCCTACGCCTGCGACGCCAACACGGTCGGCCCCGACGTCGTGATCGCGGTCGAGAAGACCTCCCCGGCGGTCGCAGACGGCGGACAGCTCCTCCGGGTGACGGCGGCGCCCACCACCGCCAACTCCGCCGCCAACTACCTCAACGTCGAGGTCCGCGAGGGCGCCTGCGAGGACGCCGGCACCATCCGCAAGTGCCTGTGGTACAAGCAAAACTGGGATGTCATCCTCGACGGCCCGCCGGGCACCTACTTCGTCTTCGTCGCCAAGAACTCCCCAACCACCCAGGTCAACCCCTTCCCCGAGCTCCGCGTCACCGCCGCGGAGATCGATCCCGAGGAGGCCGAAGGCGAGGGCTGCTTCGCCCCCTACACCGACGCCAGCGCCATCTACACGCCACCTGCCAACGTCGGCCTCCCGCACACCTGGGCGCTCCCGGCGACGATCAACTCCTTTGACATGGGAGACACCTGGGGCGAGCCGGGCTCGATCTCGTGCGACAACACCGACCCCTATGGCGACATCCACGGCGTCGACGCCGTCATCGCCTACAACAAGACCTTGGAGGACAGCGTCCTCCTCGTCGAGGTCCAGAATCAGGCCTCGGTGCTCTCCTCCTCGGATCTCAACGTCGAGGTCCTGAGCGTCTGCGATCCCCAGGATCCCGCCAAGCGCTCCCTCCAGTGCCGCGCCAACGCCGACACCTACGCCGTCACCGCCCCGGCCCCCGCAGGCCCGGTCTACATCTGGGTCTCGACCGAGGCGACCGGCGAGGAGTTCAGCGGCGCCCAGGTGCAGGTGACGGAGCTGGCGCTGGGCGAGGGGGAGTCGTGGCCCACCGCCGAGCCCCTCGCGGCCTCCGCGACGGTCAACCCCACCTCCACCCAGCGCTTCGATGCGCCCTCCTGCTTCCCGGCGGGCGTCCCCGTCCACTGGTACAGGGTGACCTCCCAGGCGGAGGTCTTCGGGGTGCGCTCGGACGGGCTCTTCGGGGTCTACGACGCAGGAGGCCAGCAGCTCGGCTGCGGCAGCGAGCCCTTCGGCGTGCTCGGGGAGCCGGGCGAGACGTTCTACATCGCCCTCGTCAACGCGGGCGCTCCCCGCGCGCTGGAGCTGCGCCACGGCGATTGGGACGGCGTCCGCGTCGCCACCTCCGAGCTCCTCGCGCTTGATCTGGGCGCGACCACGGCCACCCTGGCGCCAGGCGTCAACGCGGACGCCCTCGGCTACGGCCTGGCCGCCGTCAACGGCCGCGTCTTCTCGGCCGACACCACCGCCACGACCTCCGCCAGTCGCATCTTCCGCATCTATGACGGCGCGACCTGGGGGAGCACCCCCTGGGACGCCAACCCAGGCTACCCCACGGCCTCCCCCGTCAACTCCCTCGCGGCCTATCAGGGCACCTTGCTCTACGCGACGCGGCGCACCTCGGCCTCCACCAACCTCTACACGCTCCCCACCGGCGCTTCGGCCACCCCGACCCTGCAGGGGACCAACACCCACATCTGGTACGTCGTGGGCCTGGCGGTAGACGCCAGCTACATCTACCTGACCGGCGCGACCAGCCAAGGCGAGGGCATCTACCGCATCCCGCGCGGCGACCTCACGGCGACGCCGGAGCGCCTCGCGGCGCTCAACACCAACACCACCACCACGCCGCTCGCCCTGGACACCGCGTCCACGCCGCCGATCCTCTACGCCCGCGACGCCTCCGGCGACCTCTACGCCGTGGTGGACCCCGCAGGGGCGGCCATCCCCACCGGGCTCCTCTACGACGCCGAGACCTCCGGCTCGCTGGGCCTGACCCTCGACCCGGCGACAGGGGTGGTCTACCTCGTGGACCTCGGCCGCCTCATCCGCCTGGATTGAGACAAAAAATGGGGGTCCGGGGGCGGCTCGCCCCAAGCCAAAGGAGGCACCCCGCTACCCCTCCCACACCGGCAGCAGGACGCGGAAGGTCGCGCCCTCCCCTTCGGTGGACTCCACCTCCACGCGCCCCCCCATCTGCTCCACGAGCCGCTGGCTCACCGCGAGCCCGAGGCCTGTGCCCTGGGACCGGGTGGTGAAGAAGGGGATGAAGAGGTTGGGCAGGTGCTCAGGCGGGATGCCGCGCCCGTTGTCCACAACGGCGATCTCGACCAGCTCGCGCGGGCGAGCGCCCGCCGCGCTGGCGACGCGGCGCGTGAGGTGGGCGCGCACCGCCACCTCGCCTCCTCTCTCCCGCCCCTCCCTCACCTCCCCTGGCGGATGCCCCGCCGCCTGGATCGCGTTGAGGATCAGGTTCAAGAGCACCTGCCGCAGCCGCTCCGGGCTCCCCTGCACCACCAGCCGCCCCCCCTCCTCCCCTGCATAGACGACGCGCACCCCCCACGCCTCGGCCTCCTGGGCCGCCAGCGGCAGCGTCCGGGCGATCACCGCCCCCACCTCGCACGCCACCAGCTCCCCCTGCTGGGGCCGGGCGTAGTCCAGAAACTGCGAGACGACGTTGTTGAGCCGGTTCGTCTCGTCGATGATGATGCTCAGGAAGGCCTCCGGGGGCTCCTCGTCCTCGTCGTGGCCGCTGTGGGGGGGCAGCTCGGGCTGCACCAGCGCCAGGTACTGCGCGGCCCCCTTGATCGCCCCCAGCGGGTTGCGGATCTCGTGCGCCAGCCCCGCCGCCATCTCCCCCAGCGCCGCCAGCCGATCCCGCTCCCGCAGCCCGCGCACCAGGCGGCTGTTCTCCAGCCCGATCGCCGCCTGGGAGGCGATCTGCTCCAACGCCCGCACGTCCTCCGGGGCGAAGGGCTCCCGCATCCGCGCGTCGTTTACGCTCAGGAGCCCGAGCACCCGATCCTCGGAGAGCAGCCCCAGGCACACCCCCGCCTGCACCGCCCGCAGCCCGGCCAGCAGCTCCTTGAGGCGGGCCGCGGCGGCGCGCTCCTCCTCGTCCTCTTCGTCCACCTCGGCCAGCGCGTCCTCCACCTCGGCCAGGACCAGCACCCGCTCGCGGCGCAGCGCCTCCAGGAAGCGACGGTGCCGCGCCACCTCCAGCCGCTCCGGCGGCTCCCCCAGGCTCCCCACCAGGCGCAGGTGCAGCCCGTCGTCCTCCAGGGCGTAGAGCGCCGCGTGGGTCACGCGGCGCGTCTCCTCCAGGCGCCGCAGCAGCGCCGCCGCCAGCTCCTCCAGCTCCACCACCGTCGTGATCTCCCGTCGCAGGAGCCCGAGCTGGTGGACGAAGCGGAAGCGATCCCGAAAGAGCAGCCGGTTCACCGTCCCCTCCACCGCCCCGCGCAGCGGCTCGAAGAGGATCAGGATCACAAAGGCGGCGATGATCGTATGAAAGAAGAAGAGCCCCCCTGTCTCGGGGGTCCAGATCGCCAGCACCCCCCAGATCCCCGCCAGGAGCAACACAAGCACCGCCAGCACCGAGAGCTTCCCCACCAGCTCCGAGAGGTCCAGCAGGCGATATTGCAATAGAATCTGACTCAAAAAATACATAAAAATAACCAGCACCGCGTTCCCCGCCGCAGGCAGGTACGACGACGCCCACACCACCTCACCCCACTCGGGCACATACGCCGGCAGCGAGAGCCCCACCGCCGCCATCCCCCCCAGCGCCAGGAACTTCAGCCGACCGGACTCCACCGGCCCCCGGCTGCTCCCAAGCCGCAGCCACACCAGCGCGACGCACACCAGGAGCCCGCTGTAGACATACGCCAGCAGGAAACCGCCAAACCACGGCGCGCTCCACAGCGGCGAGAAGACCACCGGGATCAGCACCAGCGTCGTCAGCCCCACCACCCGCGTCGCCCAGCGCGCCACCCGCCCCTGCGCGCTCAGCCACGCCTCAAAGAAGCGCAGCGCCGCGAAGGGGATGAAGAGCGCCGCCGTCAGCCCCATCCGCGTCCAGAGCACCGCCTGGGTGATGGCGCTCAAAAAACGAGACAGCTCCCAGGCAAAAAGTATAAAATTCAGCAGAGAAAAATAGAGAAATGGCCGCGTCCTGCGGCCGCTCACCAGCGCGCCCACCGCCAACGCCAGCAACACCAGCGAGGCGATGAGCGCGCTCTGCGTCAGGACCGACACATCGCCTCACGCACCGCGTGAAGCCCCGCCACCACCGACGCCACCTCCGCCTCCGCCTCCGCGGCGCGGCGATCCAGCGCCTCGCGGTCCTCGGCGGTCGCGTCCTGCGTGTCGCGGAGCACCTGCTCCAGCGCCTCGTTCACCTGCCGGTAGAGCCGATCCCCGGCGGCCTCCACGAAGGTCCGCAGCTGCTCGCCGTACTCCTCGATCACCCGCACCAGCTCGGCCTCGACCCGCTGCCCCGCCTCGCGGATGGCGCGCTCGCCGTTCTGGAGCGCCAGCGCCCGCAGCCGCGCCTCGGCCTTGTCCTTCACCACAAAGGCCAGCACCGGCGCCGCCAGCAGCATCAGCCCGCCCGCGATCACCGACCCGAGCACCGCCACCGACACCCCCGCGGCCCCAAGCGCCCAGATCCCCATGTCCCACGCCGTCGTGTCCACCTCCAGCTGGAGCGTCCCCGTCTCCAGCCCCAGCTCCTCGTGGACCGTCTCCAGCGCGTCCTCCAGATCCCGGTTCGTCGTCTCGATCACCTCCTGCGCCAGCCGCTCCAGCTCGCGGGCGATCGACACCCCCTCCTCCTCCAGCCACGCCTTGTAGGTGTCGCGCACCCACTCCGCCAGATAGCGCTCCAGATCCCGCGTGGACGCCCGCTCCACCTCGGCGGGGAGCGCCTTCGCGTAGCGCTCGGTGAACTCCTTGAGGTTGTGCCGCGCCGTCGCCTTCATCCCCAGCGTCGTCTCGTCGATCCGCTGGAGGTTCGACGTGATCAGCTGACGCGCCTCGCCCATGCGCTTGCGCACCGCCTCCACACGACGGCGCACCTCCTCGCGCTCCAGCGCGTAGCCGCCGCGCTTGATCGCCAGCCCCTGCCGCAGCATCCCCGCCACGCGCAGCCCGCCGCTCACCCCGGCGTCCGCCAGGATGAACGCCTTGCGATCCCGCAGGTAGCGCACCAGCTCCTCGCGGAAGCGGGTGAAGCCTGCGTCGCCGCCGGGCTCCATCGCCCGGCGCGCCGACACGGGGTAGAGGTCCACTGGGCCGATCAGCTCCGCCAGCTTCTCCCGGGCGTAGGTCTCCACCTCCGCCCGCTCCTCCTCGCTCAGCGTGTCCACCTTCCCCAGCACAAAGATCAGCCGATCCAGGCTCCCCCGCAGCAGCCGCTGCTTGATGAAGGTGATCTCGGAGCGCTTCAAGACCTGATTCGCGTCCAGCACATAGACGATCACGTCCGCCCGCGGCAGGTAGCCGTAGGTGATCTCCACGCGCTGCTGGCTGATGTCGTTCACCCCGGGCGTGTCCACCACCACCAGGTTGTCACGCAGCAGCTCCACCGGATAGCCCACCTCCACGTGCTTCGGCTCCACCTCCCGCTCGCCGGTCACCAGCGAGGCCAGGCGCTCCACAGGCACCTCCTCCCGGTCCGTGTCGTCCCAGTGGATCGTCGCCTGCGGCGACTCGGCGTAGGTCAGGTGGGTGATCACCGCCGTCGTCGGCGTGATCCCGGTCGGCAGGATGGGCTGCCCCAGGAGCGCGTTCAGGATCGACGACTTCCCGTGGTTGAACTCCCCAAGCACCACCACCGTCACCCGCCCCTCGCGCAGCGCCGGCAGCCGCTCCCCCGTGATCTCCGCGGCCAGCGTCCGGCTCCCCGAGCGCCGCGCGATGTCCGCCAGCTGCCCAAGCAGCTCCTCCAGGCGCTCCAGCGCCGCCTCCGTCGTCGGCGCGGCCTCGACCTCGGGTGCAGGGGTCACCTCAACCGCCTCGCTCGGCTCGACGGGGCCTGGGATCTCGTCGCTCATGCTCGTCCTCCTTCAGCTCCAGGCAGCGCTGCGCTGCACGATGGAAAACACGCAAAGGACGCATGTATTCCACCACAAAACAACATCAACTCGGCGTAAGGAGGGGCGGCCTCGCCACCCGGGTTCAAGCGTTCGACCTCGTCGCTCGCTCGACGCGAACCCGGCAGATAGATGGGGTGATGCAGCCAGGCAGCCGCGTGGGCCCAGGCGCCTTCGCGCAGCCGCTGGCGAGCGCTCTCCCAGACCGTATGCGCCGTCACATGTCGGACGGCTGACAGCCTGGACGCACCTCGCGCTTGTCTGCGCTCTCTTCGACCCTGCGCTTCGCGGCGCTGTGATCACCCGCTGAACCCACCTTGGCGCCGAAGCAACGTCCTCTACTGGCGCGCCGGGGGCTCGGCCTCCACCAGCTTTAGAACGCGCTCCACCGCGCTGTCAACCTCCTTCATCCCTTCGCCGCCCTCCTCGCCGCGCGACTGGCGGTAGAGCGAGGAGCCCGCGAAAAGCTCCAGCGCCTGCATCCGCGCCTCCACGAGCCTCCCCTCACCCACCAGCGCCTCCAGCCCCCGCCGCGCCGCCGCCAGCTCGCCGCACGCCAGAAGCCCTGCCCGATCCGCCGTCACGTCACCCCAGTGCTGCCAGATCCCCAGCGCCTGCCCCGCCGGACGCACCACCCAGCCCCACCGCGACGCCTCCAGGTGCCGCAGCGCCAGCGCGCACGTCAGGTAGGGGCCGTGGCTGTTCTGCAGGTGCCCCAGCTGACGCCCCAGGACAAAGCGCAGCGCCGCGCCGTCCAGCCGCTCCACCAGCTCCGGCGAGAGCACCACCCCGGGGTGCCCCGACACCACCACCGACGCCGCAGGCACCCCCGTCGCCGCGCTCAGGTAGACCGGCGGCGTCCCCATCCCAAGCGCCCGCGCCGCGTCGTGGCTCGCCTCGCGCACCGCCGGATGCGCGCCGGGCCCCACCTTCACCCCCCGCCCAAGCACCTCCCCCTCCAGCCAGCTCCGCTCCACCGACGCCGTCGCCTTCAGCGCCAGCTCCACCACCCGCGTCCGCGAGAGCGTCCGCAGGATCGTCACGTCATTCTTGAACGCATACTCCCGGTAGGCCTGCGCCCCCCGGCTGTCCACCCGGTCGCTCTGCCGGCTCTGCACGTAGCGCTGAAAATCAAAGTCCACCATCGCACCGCCTCCTCCGCCTCCCCCGCGTCTGCCTCGACCCTCCTCCAACCCGCCTCGCACCCTAAAACTTCCAGCCCGTCACCGCGCGCGCGCGCACCGCCGTCGGATCCGAGAACCCCGGCTCACCCCGATCGTCGCCAAAGCCCCGCAGCTCCGGCGCGACCTGCCACGACACGATCCCCTCGAACCCCACATAGAGACCTCCCCACGCCACAAAGCGCGCGTCCACCTCCCAGCCCGCCAGGTTCGTCAGCCACGCGTCCTTGTTGTACACCGCCAGCGTCGCGTCCGCCGCGATGTGCACCCACTGCACCCGCACCTCGCCGCGGCCCGGCTTCACCGCCTCCCCGGCCTGCACCCCCGCCACCCACCCAAGCGCCTGCTCCTCCCCCGCGCCCTTCGCCCCGGCGTTCCACGCCACGTGCCCGAACCCCCGCAGCGGCAGCCAGCGCGCCGCCTCCCAGCGCACCGACGCATAGCCTGTCAACACATTGAAATCACTGCCCAATCCATCATAGGCCAGGCGCTGCGTCAGCTCCGCCTTCGGCGTCGCCGCGTCCGTGTCCGTCGTGTTCGTCGTGAAACCGCCCTTCCGACGACCCACCCGCACCTGATCCCCCGCGATGGCCTGCCCCAGCTTCCGACGACCCACCAGATCGAAGTAGCCCACCTCCGCCGACACCTCCACCGAGCGCCCAAGCCCCCACGTCGCCCCCACGTCCCCCGCCCACATCACCACCTCGTCCTCCACCTCCGGGCTCCCCGTCCCCAGGTAGAGCCCCGCCACGCTCGCCTCCGCGCGGCGCCACACCCCGCGACCCTCCCGCTTGTAGTGCACCAGCGCACCCGGCAGCGTCACGTCCTCGTCCCACACCAGCCCCGTCCGCGTCCACGGCAGCGGCGTCCGCCCAAGCCGCACCTCCAGCTCCTCCACCCCCTCCAGCCGACCCCCGAGCCACACCCGATCCAGCACCACCCCCTCCAGCGCCCCAAGCCCCGCCAGCCCCACCCAGCCGTCCGTCGGGCTCCCCGCCGGGCCCGTCCGCAGCCCCACCTCACCCACCAGCCCGCCACCCTCCGACTCCCCACGCACCGCCACCCGCGCCGTCGCCTCCGGCCGGTTCCGCAGCACCTCCTCACCCAGCGCCGCCTCCTCCCCGTCCTGCCCCACCACCAACACCTCGTGCCGGAGCCCCACCTCCCCCACCACCTTCACCTCCTGCCCCCACGCCGCCCCGCCGCCGAGCGCCACCACCACCCAGGCCGCCGCACCACTCCACCGCTTCATGACGTCTCCTCAAAGCATGGGGGTCCAGGGGTCGCGACCCCTGGCCGCCGGAGGCATCCCGAGACCCCATTGTCCTTCATCAGCCCGCGATCATCCGAAAGCACCGATGGATCGACCGATCCCGGAAGTCCTCGGGCACCGAGCGCGCCGAGATCTCCTCCACCTCCGCCGGCACCTCCGCGCGATCCAGCCGGAAGCCGCGGCGGTTCGTCGAGAAGTACACCACCCCGCCCGGGCGCATCCGCGCCAGCACGCTCCGCAGCAGCCAGACGTGATCCCGCTGCACGTCCCACGTCCCCGACATGCTCGTCGAGTTCGAGAACGACGGCGGGTCCACCACCGCCAGATCAAACCCGAACGCCTCCTCGTCCTCCCGCAGCCACAGGCAGCAGTCCGCCCGCAGGAGCCGGTGCTGCGGCTGATCCAGCCCGTTCAGCGCCAGGTTCTCCTGCGCCCAGCGCAGGTACGTGTTCGAGAGATCCACCGTCAGCGTCTCCGACGCACCGCCCGCCGCCGCGTACACCGTGAACGCCCCCGTGTAGCCGAAGAGGTTCAACACACGGCGCCCCGACGCCTCGCCTTCCACCCGGCGCCGCGTCGGCCGATGATCCAGAAAGAGCCCCGTGTCCAGATAGTCCGAGAGGTTCACCCAGAAGCGGTGCCCCCCCTCCGACACCACGCAGCGCGCACCCTCCGACGCGAAGCGCTGGTACTGCGCCAGCCCGCGCTGGCGCTCGCGACGCTTCAGGTACGCCGACGACTCCGGCACCTCCAGCGCCTCGCACGCCGCGCACACCAGCGCGTCCAGCCACGCGTCATGCTCCTCCGGCGTCCGCTCGTGGCGGCGCACATACTCCGCCATGTGGAGCCGCCCCTCGTACCAGTCCACCACCAGCGGGATCTCCGGGATGTCCTGATCGTAGAGGCGAAAGCAGCTCACCCCCTCGCGCTGCGCCCACCTGCGGCGCTGACGCATCAGCTTCCGCAGCCGGTTCGCGAACATCGCCGCCTGCTCCGCCTGCTTTGACGCCTCGCTCATCTCAGCTCCCGCGGTAGGTCGAGTACCCATACGGGCTCAAGAGCAGCGGCACGTGGTAGTGCTCCGACGACGCACGGATCACAAACTCCACCCGCACCACCGGATAGAACCCCGACACGCCCAGCGCCTCGAAGTACGCGTCCGTCTCGAAGGTCATCCGCCAGCGCCCCGGCGAGAGCTGCGCGCCCGCAGGCAGGAAGTCCCGCACCCGCCCATCCTCGTTCGTCACCCCGAACGCCACGCGGCTCCACCCGTCGCCGCCCTCCGCCTCCCGCTCCAACGTGATCGGAACCCCCGCGGCGGGCACCCCGCGGGCCGTGTCCAGGACGTGCGTGCTGATCGTGCTCATGGCTCCACTATCCGCTGGAGGCGCAGCGCCGTGATCTTCGCCTGCTCCGCAGCCGCGACCCGCACCTCGTCTTGAGGATCATGCTCCAGGCGAGCCGCCGCCAACGACGCCATCTCCTCGGCGCTGCGACCCGTGGCGCACACGATATAGATATAGCCAAAGCGCGCCTCATACGCCGCGTTCAGCTCCGCCTGGCGAGCCTTCACCGCCTCGCTCGCCCCCTGCACGCCCCGCTGCTCCTCGGCAGACCAGCGGTTCGCCTCCGCGCCCTGCTTCGCGCTCTTCGACGCCCCGATCCGCGGGTGCGACGCGAACGCCTCCTGCCACTCCGCCTCCCCCCGCCCCCCCCACACCTCCTCCGCCGCCGCCTGCACCACCGCAGCCGACCCGAAGGGGCGGCGCGCCGCCAGCCCCGCGCACCACGCCGACGAGCCGC
>CAUJGC010000455.1 GCA_963169075.1 Myxococcota bacterium | reverse complement strand
CACAGAGCAACATGAAGGCGTTGTGGCGGCGATCTTCGGGCTGCCTCCGGCGGCTGGGGGGAGCCCCCCCAGACCCCCAACCTGGGGAGCCCACCTTTAGCTCTTTGCCATGGGGGGCTGCGCCAGCGCGCGGGCGCCGCTGGACGCCCCGGTCGGCGTCCGCGACGGCGCCGCCGCCGCGCCGCTGGAGCGCATCGCCGTGCTCCCCTTCGTCGCTGAGGACCCCTTCGGGCTCACGCGCCAGGAGCGCGAGGCGCTCCTGACGCGCTACACAGGCAACGCCGTGGCCGAGCTGCGCCGCCGCGGCGCGCAGGTCGTCGCGCCGGAGGAGATCGCCGCCGCGCTGACGGCGGCCGGGGAGGACGCCAGCGCGCTGCGCCGCCTGGGGCTCCACCGCTCCCTGGAGCTGCTCTTCGAGCCAGCCCCCTTCGAGGAGGGCGTCTCGCTGGAGGATGACCGGGTGGTGTTCGCCCGGGAGCTGGCGGCGCTCCTCCGGGTGGACGCGCTCCTCGTCGGCCAGGTCATCTACCACACCACCGGGCGCTGCCCCGCCAACGACGAGACGATCTGGACCGATCACCTCCTCATCGAGGGCGCCGAGGTGCCCACAGGGGACGAACCGGTCCCCTGCGCCATCAGCCACGTCCACGCCAAGCTCCTCGACGGGCGCACCGGCCTCACCCTCTGGTACAACCGCACGCTCCGGGAGGTCCGCGCGGCCTCCGCCGCCGCCCCCACCCCCGATCCCGAGCAGAACGCCGACCAGACCCTCCTCCTCAACCTCACCGCGCCGGAGGAGGGGCTGCTGCGCCTCCTGCCGTGATCAGCGCACCTCGACCTTGAAGTCGCCGCTGCCCGCGCAGGTCTCGGGGCCCTCGATGGTGAAGGAGCCCACGATGTCGCTGGAGGACTCCAGCGAGGCGTAGCCGATGAAGCGGTAGGTGATCGTGCCCTGGCTGGACACCTCCCGCGCCTCGAAGTTGACGCAGCTCCCGTCGACGCTGCCGCGCAGGTTGAACTCACCGCCCGGGATGAGGATCGGATCGCTCAGCTCCAGGATCTCGCCCTCCGCCGTGCTCCGCTGGAGGACCTGGAGCGCTCGGGTCTGGAGGTTCACGTCGCCGTTGTAGGCCTCGTCGCGGCAGTCGTAGACGGTGCCGCTGCCCGTGATCGTCCAGGCGCCCGCCACCTGCACGTCGCCCTCGCTGGCGCTGCAGGAGTCGAAGTAGGCGCCGTCGTCAAAGAGCTCGTCACACGCGATGAGCGGCAGGAAGAGCGCAGCAGCCAGGAGGAGGGCGCCCAGAGTGAAGCGGCTGTGGGTGGGTCGGTTCATCGCAGGTACCTCAAAACATGACGCCGATGCCGAAGGTCAGCGACTGCGGGTTGTTCTTGTCGTTCAGCTCCAGGAAGGTGATGTTGTAGTCCGCCGTCACCGCGACGCGGAGCGTGTAGGTGCGGAAGAGGAGGAGCCCCGCGCGAGCGAAGGCGCCAAACCCCCAGCCCGACTCGTTGATCTCCGTGCTGTTGGTCACCTCGATCACGCTCCCCGTCGTGTTCTCCACCGCGAGCGTCTCCGAGATGAAGCGCGCCCCGGCGCCGCCGCCGAAGAAGGGCGTGAAGTCCCCATCCCCCAGGATGTAGTACGCCCCCACGTCGATGGGCATCTCAAAGTAGGACCCCGGCCCGTCCCCCGTGTCGAAGCGCAGCCCCAGGCGCGGCTCGATGGCGAAGTTGCGCGCCTCATACCAGTACGAAAAATCAAAGCCGATCCCCGGCTTCGCGTCCGCCGACCCTGCGCCGAAGGGCACGATCCCGGCGATGCGCAGCCCCAGGCCGCTCTCGCCCTCGCGGCGCTGATCCGGCCGGGACTCCTGCTTGGTGATGTTGCCCAGCTGCGCCGTGTCGTCGGTGTTGGTGCCGCCCAGGATCGCCGCGGCCATCCGCGACGCCACCGAGTCCAGATCCTCCGCCCGATCCACCACCATCTTCTGCGAGCTGAGGACGTTGCCCGTCCCCACATCCACCACCGTGGTCGTCACGATGATCTTCCGGCCCAGCGTGCTCAGGCCGCCATAGAGCGCCACCGCCGCGTTGACCTCGCGGCCTGCGGCCTGCGCGCAGGGGACATCCGCGCAGCGCGTCTCGCTCTGCGCCTCCACAAACGACGCCTTGTTCCGGCTGCTCAGCTCGATCTTCAGGAGATCCCGGTACGTCTCCGCGTCGTTGCTCTCGACGCCGCGCACGGTGAAGGGCAGCACCGTCCACGTCTCCTGCGCTGCGGCCTCCCCGCTCCACACGCCCACGACGGCGCCGGTCAGCAGGAGGGTCCACGGGGCGATCTTCCAGAGAGGGGCTGTGCGTTTCATCGTCGGCTCCGTCGAGTGCTCAAGAAGCGCGGCTGCGCCGCGGTGACGCCTCCCCTCCTGTTCACGAGGCGTGCCATATGTTGACACCTCTGCGCGCCGATGACAACTCTTGACGGGCGCGGGGGCCGCGGGCCTCCACGGCTCCGGCTCACCTCAACGGCCCCCTCCACCTCGCCGCTGCGCAGCGACAACCCTGCCGCCCGCTGGAGTAGAGATGCACCACCCGGATGAGGCTCCTTCCATCCTCGCCGCCCAACGCCAGGCGGCGAGGCGCCCCGCCCTCCACAACGATCTCCTGCAGGTCGCGGCCCTCCACTGGGCCCTCCCCCCCGCGCAGCTCCAGACCTGGCTCCCCCAACCCCTCGTCCCCGACACCTTCCAGGGGGAGGCGTGGTTCAGCGTCCTCGCCCTCTGGTCCTGCCACATGAGCCTCCTCGGCCCCGGCGGCAGCCGCCTCCCCATCCCCGGCGTCTCCAACCACCCCCAGCTCAACGTCCGCGCCTACGCCCGCGACCCCGCCTCCGGACGCGCTGGCGTCTTCTTCCTGGAGAACTTCGTCCCCCGACCCCTCGCCGTCTTCTTCGCGCGGCGCCTCTTCCATATGCCCTACCAGCGCGGCGACATCACCCTGGACCACCCCGCGACCCTCCCCGCCGGGGAGGTCGCCTCCGGGCGGCTCCACACCCCCGCAGGCGACCTCGCCTGGTCCCTCCGCGCCCAGCACGACCCCGCGCCCGCGCCCCGCGCCTCCCTCGCGGAGTTCGTCATGGAGCGCTACGACGCCCTCGACCTCCAGGGCAGCCGCGTCCTGGAGGTCGGCATCCTCCACGAGCCCTGGCCCCTCCAACCCTGCGCCATCGAAGCCCTCACCTCCACCCTCGACCCCCAACACCCCCAGGCACCCCGCCTCGCCTCGCTCCTCGCCCAGAGCGAGCTGCGCGCCGCCTTCTACTCCCCCGGCGCCCCCACCGTCATCTACACCCCCCAGCGCGCGAGGCCCTGACGGTGTCCCCACCCCCGCCCGGTGGCCCCCAGGGCCCCCGCCGCAGCCGCGGCGAGTTCCTCCGCGGCGGCCTCCGTCACCTCGCCTCGGCGGCGGCCTCCCTCGCCTCCGCCGCCGCAGAGCGCGTCGCCGGGCGCTGGATACGCCCCCCGGGCGCCCTCGACGAGCTGGACTTCCTCACCCACTGCACCCGCTGCGGCGCCTGCGCCGACGCCTGCCCCCACGACGCCATCCTCACCCTCGAAGGCGGCGTCGCCGGGCTCCACCACGGCACCCCCCACCTCGACCCCGCCCGGCGCCCCTGCCACCTCTGCGAGGATCTCCCCTGCATCGCCGCCTGCCCCGAAGGCGCCCTCCTCCCCACCTCGCCTGCTGACGTCCGCCTCGCCCTCGCGCGCATCCACCGCCAGACCTGCCTCGCCTGGGCCGGCGACCCCTGCGAGGCCTGCATCCACGCCTGCCCCTGGCCCGGCGACGCCATCTACGCCGAGGTCGGCACCGATCACGTCTTCATTGACCCCGACCGCTGCACCGGCTGCGGACTCTGCGCCCTCCACTGCCCCACCGATCCCGCCAGCATCTCCTTCACACGACACCCCCGCTGAACCAGGAGCCCCATGACCGCCCCCCAGCACGACCTCGATCTCCGCCGCGCCGCCGGACAGCTCCTCCTCGTCGGCTTCCACGGCGACCAGGCTCCCCCCGCCGCCATCACCGACGCCCTACGCCAGAGCGCCCTCGGCGGCGTCATCCTCTTCAAGCGCAACATCCAGCCCGGCCCCGCCGGGCTCCAGACCCTCGCCGCCATGAACCAGGCCCTCTGGGAGGCCGCCCCTGAGGGCGGCCCCTGGCCCTTCGTCGCCGTCGATCAAGAAGGCGGACGCGTCATGCGCGTCCGCGACGGCGTCACCCCCATCCCCCCCATGCACCAGGTCGCCGCCGCCCAGAGCCGCGAGCACGTCGCCCGCGTCGGGGAGGTCCTGGCCGAAGAGCTGGCCCTCCTCGGCTTCAACCTCAACTTCGCCCCCGTCCTCGACGTCTTCACCAACCCCCACAACACCGTCATCGGGGACCGCGCCTTCGGAGACGACCCCGAGCGCGTCGCTGAGCTGGCCGGCGCCCTCTGCGTCGGACACTACATGGCCGGCGTCGCCCCCTGCGGCAAGCACTTCCCGGGACACGGCGACACCGACCTCGACTCCCACTTCGATCTCCCCGTCGTCCTCCACGACCCCGAGCGCCTCCGCGCCGTCGAGCTGGTCCCCTTCGCCCGCGCCATCCGCGCCCGCATCCCCATGATCATGACCGCCCATATCCTCGCCCCCGCCCTCGACGCCCTCCACCCCGTCACCCTCTCACCCCGCGCCCTCCGCGGCATCCTCCGCGACGAGCTGGGCTTCGAGGGCGTCATCATCAGCGACGACCTCGAGATGAAGGCCGTCGCAGATCGCTACTCCATCGAGGAGATGATCTCCCTCGGCCTCGACGCTGGCGTCGATATCTTCCTCATCTGCCACACCGAAGACCTCTGGCGACGCGCCTACGACCACCTCCTCCTCCTCGCCCAGAACGACCCCCAGGCCCGCGAGCGCATCTTCGAGTCCGCCCAGCGCGTCGTCTCCCTCAAGCAGCGCCTCCTCGCGCGCACGCGCTACACCGCCCCCCAGGATGTCCACACCCTCGTCGGCACCCCGGAGCACATCGCCCGGGTGACCCCCCCGGGGGCGTAACGTCTGGCCTGCTCGGCCAGACGAACGCCCCCGGTCCCCCCCGTGACGGGGGGACACCGACGGGTCGCTGGGGGAGGGGTACGCACGGGGCGCCTCAGGCGCCTGAATCACCCCTGGAGGGGATGCTCTGGGCGCCTGAGGCGCCGATC
>CAUJGC010000454.1 GCA_963169075.1 Myxococcota bacterium | reverse complement strand
CCCCCCAAACCCTCAAAAATAAAAAAAAAAAATTTTTTTTTTTTTTTTTTTTTTCTGGGTTTGGGGGCTGCCTCCGGCGGCCAGGGGGAAGCTCCCCCTGGACCCCCGTCTCCTCCCCCGCCCATCAAGAGGTTGCATGATCCCCACTCTGGTGCAGACAGCGTGGCTGGGCGACGCGGTGCGCTCGCTGGCGGCGGTGCGGCTGGCGGCGCGTCGGTCGGGGCGCGGCGTGGTGCTGGTGACGCGGCCTGCGGTGGCGCCGCTCTTCGAGGGCGATCCTGCCGTCGCGGCGTGGGTCGGCTTTGACAAGCGAGGCGCCGACGCGGGGCCGCGCGGGCTGCTGGCGGCGGCGGCCCGCCTCCGGGGCGCGCTGCGAGGCGAGGAGAGCGTGGGGGTGCTCCTCCAGGGCTCGGCGCGCTCGGCGCTGCTGGCGCGGGCGGCGGGGGTGCGGCGCCTCGTGGCCGCGCCAGGGGCCGAGGCCCGCTGGCTCGGCGCCAGCGGCCCCCCGACGCTGCCGCCGCTGCGCCCCCACGACGAGGCCGCGCTGATCCAGGCCGCGCTGCCCGGCGACGCCGGGCCTCTCCCCGCCGACGCCCTCCTCCACCTCCCCCCCGAGGCGATCGAGGCGGCCCGCCGCCGCCTGCCCGGGGCGCCCCGGATCGGCGCCGTGCTCGGGGCGGCGCAGGCCACCAAGCGCGCCCCCGAGGCCCTCTGGCGCGCGCTCCTCCCTCGCCTTGGGGAGCTGGGGGCGGTGGTGCTCTGCGGCGGCCCGGAGGATCGAGCCGCGGCGTCGCGGCTGGCGCCGCTCGCCGCCGCCGACGTCACCGGCGAGCCGCTCCGCGACGCCGCCGCGACGCTGGCGACCTGCGACGTGGTGGTGTCGGGAGACACGGGGCTGGCGCACCTGGCGCAGGCGGTGGGGACGCCTGCGGTCGTGCTCTACGGGCCGACGCCTGCGGCGCCCTTCGCCCGCGCCTGGGGGCCGGCGCATGGAGCGCGGGTGGCCGTGTCCCGCGGCCTGGCCTGCCAGCCCTGCTCGGCGTCGGGGGGGCCGCGCTGCCCGCTGGGGCACCACGCCTGCCTCGCGGCGGCGGCGGGGCTGGAGGCGGCGGCGCGCCGGGAGGTCGAGAAAGTTTTGAGAGGCTAATCCTTGCCTTTGACGGGGCGAATGTTTAGGTTGGGGGGCGTCTGGGCCGGGGTTCACCCCGGCCCTTGAGGTCGATGCGCCTGGGGCGCAGGATGTCTCTTCTTGAGGTAGCGTGATGCGGCGCGGGTGGTGGTGGCTGGTGGCGCTGGTGGCGGTGCTCGGGGCGGGGTGCTCGCCCAGCGCGGAGCGAGGCAGCGAAGGTCCGCTGCGGGTGGTGGCGACGACGACCATGCTCACCGATCTGGTGCGCCAGGTGGGCGGCGAGGACGTGGCGGTGGAGGGCATCCTGAAGCCTGGCGGCGATCCGCACCTCTACCAGCCGACGCCGGGTGACGCGCGGCTGCTGGCCTCCGCCGACGTGATCGTGATGAACGGGCTCCACCTGGAGGGCTGGATGGAGGCGCTGGTGCGGAACACTGGGCGCGACGCCCGGCTCATCGTCGCCGCCGAGGGGGTGGAGCCCCTCAAAGACCCGCAGCGCTCGGGCTGGCCGGACCCCCATGTGTGGCACGACGCCGGGCGCTGGTCCCAGGTGTCGGAGCACGTCGCGGACGAGCTGGCCGCGGCCCGCCCCGAGGCCGCCGCCCGCATCCAGACGCGCCGCGACGCCTGGGTCAAGGAGCTGGCGTCGCTGGATCAGGAGGTCCGCGAGGCGCTGGCGCCGATCCCCGCCGAGCAGCGCGTGCTGGTCACCAGCCACGACGCCTTCCACTACTACGGCAAGGCCTACGGGCTGGAGGTCGTGGCGATCCAGGGCATCAGCACCGAGTCCGAGGCCGGCGCCCGCGATCTGGCGCGGGTCGTCGATCTGGTCCGCGCCCGCAGGATCCCGGCGGTCTTCGTCGAGTCCTCCGTCAACCCGAAGCTCATCGAGCAGCTCTCGCGGGAGACGGGGGCGAAGATCGGCGGGACGCTCTACTCGGACGCGCTGGGGGCGACGCCCCCCGAGGACACCTACACGGGGATGCTCCGGGCCAACACCCGCGCCATCGCGACCGGCCTCCAGCCCCAGGGAGGCGCCACGCCATGAGCGCCCCGGCGCTGGAGATCCGCGGCCTGAGCGTGCGCTACGATCAAGCGCCGGTCCTCACCGACGTGACCTTCACCCTGGCGCCGGGGCGCATCACGGGCATCCTGGGGCCCAACGGCGCCGGGAAGTCCACGCTGCTCAAGGCCGCGCTGGGGCTCCTGAAGCCCGACGCCGGGGAGATCCGCTTCTTTGGCGAGCCGCGGGCGCGGGCGCGGGGGCGCGTGGTCTATGTGCCGCAGCGCTCGGCGGTGGACTGGGACTTCCCGGTGACGGTGGCGGATGTGGTGCTCATGGGGCGCTACGGGCGCCTGGGGCTCCTGGGGCGCCCCTCGCGGGAGGACCGGGAGGCGGCGCAGGCGGCGATGGCGCAGCTCGGCATCCTGGAGCTGGCCTCGCGCCAGATCAGCGAGCTCTCGGGCGGCCAGCAGCAGCGGACCTTCCTGGCGCGGGCGCTGGCGCAGGGCGGGGAGCTGATCCTGATGGACGAGCCCTTCGTCGGGGTGGACGCCCGCACGGAGGAGGCCATCGTGGCGCTCCTCCACCAGCTCCGGGACGCGGGCCGCACGGCGCTGATCGTGAACCACGATCTCCAGACGGCGCGGCGCTACTTTGATGATCTCCTCCTGCTGAACCGGCGGGTCTTCGCCCACGGCCCCTCGGCGGAGGTCTTCACCCCCGAGGCGCTCTCGGCGTGCTACGGCGGGCGCCTGGCGGTGTTGAGCGGCGAGGACGGGGCGGCGGTGGTGCTGGCCCCCTAGAGGAGTGATGATGCCGTCGTGGTCGGAGGCGGTGGAGCGGACCGTGGTCTTCTTCACCCTGGGGTATGACTTCCTGGGCTGGACCATCGCCGGGGCGGCGCTGGTGGGGTTGATCTGCGGGGTGCTGGGCTCGCTCCTCTACCTGCGGCGGCTGGCGCTGCTGGGGGACGCGCTGGGGCACGCGGCGCTGCCGGGGGTGGCGGGCGCCTTCCTCATCACCGGGCACAAGGCGCTGGCGCCGCTGGTGATCGGCGCCACCGCCACCGCGCTCCTGGCCGCTCTCACCATCACCTGGATCACGCGGGTGTCGCGGACCCGGCCTGACGCGGCGCTCGGGATCGCCCTCTCGGCGTTCTTCGGGCTGGGTGCGGTGCTCTTCAGCATCCTCCAGGCGTCCCCGAGCGGCGCGCAGAGCGGGCTCAACCACATCCTCTTCGGCAACGCGGCGGCGATCACGCCGGGGGAGGTGGGGCTCCTGGCGGGGATCGCGGCGGTGACGCTGGCGGGGGTCACGCTGCTCTACCGGCCGCTCCAGCTCGCGAGCTTTGATCCCGTCGGGGCGAAGCTCGCCGGGGTGCCCACGGGGGTGCTGCACTACGGGCTGATGACGCTCTCGGCGCTGGCCATCGTCGCCAGCGTGCAGTCCGCCGGGGTGGTCCTGGTGGCGGGGATGATCATCACCCCGGCGGCGGCGGCGCGCCTCCTCACCCGGCGCCTCCACGCCATGCTGGCGGCGGCGGCGGGGATCGGGGCGGTCAGCGGGGTGCTCGGGGCGTGGCTCTCGTTCTTGATGCCGGGCGTCTCCTCCGGCCCCGCCATGGTGCTCTGCGCGGCGCTGGTCTACGGGGTCGCCTTCGCGCTCCGCCTGCGGCGGCCGCGCGCGGCTGCGGAGGCCGCCGCATGAGCCTCTACACCCTCTTCATCGAGCCCTGGACCTGGGGGGACTGGATGTGGCGCGGGACGCTGGTGGCGTCCCTGGTCGGGGTCGTGTGCGCGCTCCTGGGCTGCTTCCTCTACCTGCGCCGCCTGGCCCTCATGAGCGACGCTCTGGCCCACGTCGCCCTCCCCGGCCTGGTGGGCGCCTTCCTGCTGACCGGCTCCACCGGCCCCGCCGCCATGTTCCTGGGGGCGCTGGGCTCCGGGCTCCTGACCACCGGGCTGGTGGAGGGCATCCGCCGCGCAGGCCACACCCGCGACGACGCCGCCATCGGGGTCGTCTTCACCGCCCTCTTCGCGCTGGGGGTGATCCTCCTGACGGCGTTCGCCTCGGACGCGGATCTGGACGCCTCCTGCGTGCTCTTCGGGGACGTCCTGGGCGTCCCGACCCACGCCGTCTGGACCCTGGGCGGGCTCACGCTCGCCGTCATCGCCGCCATCGTCGCCCTCTGGCGCCCCCTCCACCTGGCGACCTTCGACCCGGACACGGCCCGCCTCCTGGGCGTGCCCGTGGGGGCGCTGCACCTGGGCCTCATGGGCTTTGTCTCGATCACGACGGTGGCCTCCTTCCAGGCCGTCGGCGCGATCCTCGTGGTCGCCGCGCTGATCACCCCGGCGGCGACCGCCCACCTCCTCACCCGACGCCTCCACGCGATGCTCCTGGTGGCCGCAGGGCACGGCGCCCTCTCGGCCCTCCTGGGCATGTACCTCTCGGTGTGGCTCAACTGCTCCACCGCGGGCGCCATGGTCTGCGTCGGCGCGCTCCTCTACTTCGCCGCCCTCCTCTGGAGCCGGAAGCCCCGTGACGGGGGAGCACCGCCATGATCCTCACCCGCTGCGCTCGTCCCCGTCCCCGCAGCGACCCGTCGGTGTCCCCCGTCACGGGCGTGGAGGCTGGACGCCAGCGCCCCGTGACGCTAGGCTGGGGCGGGTTGTGCTCACCCCCACCCCCACCCCAGCCCCGGAGCCCGACGTGTTCAAGCGCCCCTCGCCATGGATCGCCGCCCTGACCGCCGCCGCGCTCCTCGCCCCGAGCGCCGCCGCCTGGGCCGAGCCCCCCGAGCATGACCCCACATCGGCCCAGTACGACCTCCTCGGCGCCAGCCGCCAGGCCGCCAGCCAGGGCGACCTCCCCCGCGCCCTCGCCCTCCTCGACGAGGCCCTCGCCCTCGGCCGGCACCCCATGTTCCACCTGGAGCGCGGCGCGCTGCTCCTCGACATGGGGCGCTGCGCCGAGGCCCGCGAGGCCCTCCGCCTGGCCGAGCACCACGACCCCTGGGCCATGCCCGGCAAAGACACCCACATGCGCGAGCAGGCCCACCAGCTCGACCGCCTCCACACCACCTGCTCCGCCACCCTGGAGCTGACCTGCCCCGAAGGCACCACCGCCTTCATCGACGGCCAGCCCGTCCCCTGCAACACCCCCCTCCCCCTCCTCCCCGAGCACCACCTCCTCACCGCCGCCCGCGCCGACGGCGCCCCTGTCCGCCTCCGCCGCATCTACCTCGAAGGCGCCGAGCGCACCACCCTCCGCCTCGATCCCCCCGACGACCGGGACGACCGCCACCACTGGACCCCCACCTCCCCCCAGCGCGTCCCCGAGCAGAACCCCCGCCAGGCCCAGCGCGACGACCTCTTCTTCATGGGCATCTTCCTCACCAGCCTCGGCACCCTCCTCGCGGGGGTCGGCGGCACCGTCCTCGGGCTCACCTACGCCGAAGGCGACCCCGAGGACCACCCCGACCCCAGCCTCACCGAAGACGAGCAGGAGCAAGCCGAGCTGGACTACATCGCGGGCCTCAGCTACGGCTGGATGGGCACGATCTGCGGCCTCGTCGTCATGGGGCTCGGCGTCTCCTTCTTCTTCACCGAGCCCACCCCCGGCGACGACATCCCCGACGCCCAGGACTCCGCCCTCCGCCTCCTCCCCTGGTCCAGCGGCCAGGTCTGGGGTGTGGAAGGACGGTGGTGAGCCCCCCCGGGGCGCCCCCCGCGGGGGGGGGGGCGGGGGCGGGGGGGGGGGGCGGGGGCCCGGGCGCC
>CAUJGC010000453.1 GCA_963169075.1 Myxococcota bacterium | reverse complement strand
ACCTCCCTCGCTGCGCTCGCTCGCCACCCCTCGCACGCTCGCCAGCGCCCCAGCGACCCGTCGGTGCCCCCCCGTCACGGGGGGGGCCGGGGGCGTTCGTCCAATCCCGGAGGGTTGGACGTTACGCCCCCGGGGGGGTTGCCGGGGGGGGTGTTTTTACGCTTGAGCCGCCGCGTCTCATATGCGACAAGTGGAGTGTCTCCTGGAGTCCGAGGACTCCATAACAACACCCCCGATCACGAGGACTGAGCATGGCTGAGATCAAGCATGGCGTCGTCACCTTGAGCGTGGACGATCATCTGGTGCCTCCTCCGGAGGCGGGCAACCTCACCGTGGAGGAGGTGCGGAGGCTCCCCAAGGCGCGCCCCGGGATCGGGTTGGCGTGCCAGGCCTCGGCGCAGGCGATTGAGCAGGTCGGCGCGGCGTTGACGCTCCCGCCCGAGCTGTCCCCCGAGGCGCTGCGGAGCGCAGGCGAGCGCGCCGAGGAGGTCGACCAGGTGATCCGCGATCTGGAGCTGCTCCTGCAACGCTTCCGTCAGGCCAACCTGATCTTTGACGCCGACGCGCTCGCCCGCCTCAGCCAGCTCAACGAGCTGGTCAAGCTCAAGGCCAGGCAGACCCCCGAGGTCGAGACCGCCTTCAGCGTCCTCCGCAGCTTCTTCAAGCGTTGAGCTGCCCCCCCACCGCCCAGCAGGCGCCGCGTGGCATGCGCGGTGGGGAGGCTCCTCTTGCTGGGATAGGAAGCTCCTGTTGCTTGAACAGGAAGCTCCTCTTGCTGGAACAGGAGGCTCCTGTTGCTTGAACAGGAGCCTCCTGTTGCTGGGATAGGAAGCTCCCCTTGTTGGGATAGGAAGCTCCCCTTGTGGGGATAGGAAGCTCCTGTTGCTGGAACAGGAGCCTCTTGTTGCTTGAACAGGCGCCTCCTCTTGCTTGAATAGGCGCCTCCTCTTGCTTGGAGAGGAGGCGCCTGTTTCAGCAAGAGGCGGCATGACACCCGGGGTGTGATGGCGCAGCGTCCGAGATCGAGCGAGCTGGCAGGTGGGGCGTGGGAGGCGCTGCTGACCGAGGCGTTGGAGGCGCGGGTGGCGGCGCTCCCCGACGAGGGTCGGCTGGCGGAGCGGTCCCCGCTGGGGGCGGCGGAGGCGGGGGAGCGGCTGGGGCAGCACGTGGGGCGCGTGGTGCAGCAGGCCCTGGAGGCGGTGCCGGAGAAGGAGCGGGTCGCGGTGGGGGTGGAGGTGGCGCGGGCGCTGATCGCGCACCTCGTCGCGTCGGTGGAGCAGGCGGCGCCGCTGGGAGGCGAGGCGCCGACGGCGGAGGTGCTGCGGGCGGTGCTCGGGCGTGGGATCGACGGGGGGTGGGCGTCGGTGCCGCGGCCGGTGACGCCGCTGCTGGACACGGCGCTGCTGACGAACGCGCCGGGGGAGCCGCGGCTGGCGCATCAGGTGGCCTCGGAGGTGGGGTCGGCGGATCGGATCGACGTGGTGATGGCGTTCATCCGGCAGACGGGGCTGGTGGGGCTCTGGGAGGGGCTGGAGGCCCATGTGGGCGCCGGGCGCCCGCTGCGGGTGCTGACGACGACCTACACCGGCACGACCGAGGCGCGGGCGCTGGAGCGGCTGGCGGCCCTGGGGGCCGAGGTCCGGGTGTCGTACGACACCACCCGGACGCGGCTGCACGCGAAGGCGTGGCTCTTTCACAGGGACTCGGGGTTCTCCACCGCCTACATCGGCTCGTCGAACCTGACCCACGCGGCGCAGGTGACCGGGCTGGAGTGGAACCTCCGGGTGTCCGGGCGCCGCAACCCCGACGTGATCGCCCGCTTCGAGGCCGTCTTCGAGAGCTACTGGCAGAGCGGCGACTTCGCGCCCTACGACCCAGATCGCTTCGCTGCGGCGATGGAGGCGGGGGAGCGGCGCGGGGGGGCGGTGCTCCTGAGCCCGGTGGAGCTGCGGCTGGAGCCCTTTCAGGAGCGCTTGCTGGAGGAGATCGCGCTGGCGCGGCAGCGCGGCCAGCACCGGAACCTGCTGGTGTCGGCCACCGGGACCGGCAAGACGGTCATGGCGGCGGTGGACTATGCGCGCCTCGCGGCGCGGGGCGGGCGGGCGCGGCTGCTCTTCGTCGCGCACCGGGAGGAGCTGCTGCGCCAGAGCCAGGCGACGTTCGCCCACGCGCTGCGCGACCCGGCCTTCGGGGAGCTGTGGGTGGGCGGGCAGCGCCCGCAGCGCTTCGAGCATGTGTTCGCGTCGATCCAGAGCCTCCGGGCGGCGGGGCTGGAGCACCTGCCGCCGGATCACTTCGACGTCGTGATCATCGATGAGTTCCACCACGCGGCGGCGCCCTCCTACGCCGCGCTGCTGGAGCGCGTGCGGCCCGCCGAGCTGCTGGGGCTGACGGCGACCCCGGAGCGGAGCGACGGCCTGGATGTGCTGCGGTGGTTCGGCGGTCAGATCGCCGCCGAGCTGCGCCTCTGGGACGCCGTGGAGCAGCAGCGCCTGGCCCCCTTCCACTATTATGGTGTCCACGACGGGCTGGATCTCCGCGAGGTGCCGTGGCGCCGCGGGCGCGGCTACGACGTCGAGGGGCTCTCCGCGCTGGTGACCGGCAACGGGGTGTGGGCGCGGCAGGTCATCAAGCAGGTCCAGCGGCGCGTGGCCGATCCCGGCGCCATGCGGGCCCTGGGCTTCTGCGTGAGCGTCGCCCACGCGCGCTTCATGGCGCGCTCCTTCACCGAGGCGGGCCTGCGCGCCGCCGCGGTCTGGGCCGACACCCCCGAGGCCGAGCGCCGGGCGGCGCTGGCGGAGCTGGCGTCGGGGCAGCTCCAGGCGGTGTTCTCGGTGGATCTCTTCAACGAGGGCGTCGATGTGCCCCAGGTGGACACGCTGCTCATGCTGCGCCCCACCGAGAGCGCGACGCTCTTCATCCAGCAGCTCGGCCGCGGGCTCCGGCAGAGCCCGGGGAAGGCCGCCTGCGTCGTGCTGGACTTCGTGGGGCAGCACCGGGCGGAGTTCCGGGTCGAGCGCCGCTTCCAGGCGCTCCTCGGCGGCGGCCGCCGCGCCGTGCAGGCCCAGATCGAGGCCGGGTTCCCGCTCCTGCCCGCCGGCTGCCACATGGAGCTGGACCCCATCGCGCAGCGCGTGGTGCTGGAGAGCCTGCGCGCCGCCGTCCCCGCCCGCTGGCCCCAGCGCGTCGAGGCCCTGCGCCAGCTCGCCGCCGGCGCCGACGCCACCCTCCGCGACTACCTCGCGGACGTCGGCCTGGAGATCGAGGAGGTCTACACCCACAACCGCGGCTGGTCCGCGCTGCGCGAGGCCGCCGGGCTGAGCGTGGCGGCTCCTGGCCCCGAAGAGGAGCGCCTCCGCCGCGCCTGCGGCCGCCTCCTCCACGTCGATGACCCCGAGCGCCTCAACGTCTGGCGTCGCTGGCTCACGCGCCCCACGCCGCCCGCCCCCGCGACCCTGAGCGAGCGCGAGCGGCGGCTTTTGCGGATGCTCGTCGCCTCGATGGTGGACCAGGTGGGGAGCCTGAAGGGGGCCTCGGTGGAGGCGGGCGCGGCGCTCCTCTGGGCGCACCCCCAGGTGCGCGCGGAGCTGGCGGAGGTGCTGGAGGTGCTG
>CAUJGC010000452.1 GCA_963169075.1 Myxococcota bacterium | reverse complement strand
GGGACCGGGGCCGTTCGCCGGGCTTTGCCCGGCGTTACGGCCCCGGGGGGGTTGCCGTCACGGGGGGGACCGGGGCCGCCAGAAGAGCTTCAAGCACGCGGGCAGCACCAGGAGATCCCCCCACAGGGCGCCGAAGAGCGTCACGGCGGTCAGCTCCGCGAAGCGCTGGGACGGCACAAAGTCCGACGCCAGCAGGACCAGGAGCCCCGCGATGAGGATCACGCTGGTCACCACGATGGCCCGTCCGGCGCCAGCGAAGGCGCGCCGGATGCCCTCGTCCACGTCGGGGGCGTCGGGGGCCGCCATCTCTTCGCGGAAGCGCGAGAGGAAGTGGATCGTGTCATCCACCGCCAGGCCGATGCCGATGGAGAAGAGGATGACGTTGGTGGCGTTCAGGTCGTAGCCGCGCACCCCCAGATAGCCCAGCGTCAGGACCAGCGGCATGATGTTGGGCAGGATGGAGATGAAGCCGACCCGGAACGACCGGAAGAGCAGCGTCACCATCCCGAAGATGATCGCGCACGCCATGAGCAGCGAATAGAAGAGGTCCCGGATGAACGAGTCGATCCCCAGGCTCGCCACATAGGCCTCGCCGGTCACCACCGGGGTGACGCCGGTCTCTGGCGGGAAGAGCTCTGCGAGGCGGACCTCCAGGCGTTGCCCCAGCTGGAGCGCCTGACGGGTGCCGATGTCTGCGATCCGCAGCCGCACCCGGGCGTGATCGAAGCGCGGCGACATGTAGGCGCTCATCCCCAGGCCGCCCTCGGCGCCGTCGATGATCTCCTGAAGCTGCGCGATCTGCTGGCGCCCGCGGGCGTCGGGCGTGGGGAGGACGTCGCGCTGGGCGGGATCGCCCATGAAGGCGACCCGCAGCTCCTGGTGGAGATCGACATAGGAGCGGGTGTGGAGGATGTCGGGCTGCTCGGCGGCGAAGCGCTCGAAGGCCGCGACGCGCCCATAGAGATCGGGCTCGCGGAACGCCCCCTCCCGGTCGGCCTTGAGGCTGATCTCGATGGGCATGAAGCCCCCCAGGTGCTCCTCGACGAAGCGGGTGGTCTGGGACTGGGGGTGCTCGGGGTCCAGCGTCTCCAGCACGTAGGAGTCCACCTTGACGTCGCGAGCCAGCCAGAGGGCGCCCGCCATCACCGCCAGCCCAAGCAGCACGGTCAGGCGCGGCCAGCGGAGGACGGGCCCGGCCAACGCGACCGTCGCGCGCTCGATCCAGCCGGGCTCCCCGGCGGGGGTCAGGACCCGGGGCGGCTTGAAGGAGGGCAGCGCCGCAGGCAGGAAGGTCATCACCGCCACATACGCCAGCCCCACCCCCACCGCCGCCTGCCACCCGAACGCCTGGAGGATGTCCGTCCGCGACACCACCAGGCTCAAGAACCCCACCATCGTCGTCAGCGAGGTCAAGAGGCACGCCAACCCCATGTGCTGCACCGTCTCCATCAGCGCGCGGCGCGGGTCGTCGGGGTGGCGCTGGCGCTCCTCTCCATAGCGTGAGATCAAATGAACCGCGTCCGCTGTACCTATGATCCCCACCAGCACAAAGATGATGTTGTTGATGATGTTGAGGCTCTGAGAGAGCGCCACGAAGACGGCGACCAGCCAGGCGGCGCCGATGCCGACGGCCACCAGGGGCGGCCCGACGCCTGAGAAGCGCCGGAAGAGGAGGCTCATGACCACGATGAGCACGAGGGCGGCCAGCGGCAGGATGCGGAGCTGATCGGAGCGCAGGCCCTCGACGATGTAGACGCGCAGCTCGGGGATGCCGCCGTAGCGGAGGCGGACGCCGGGGGGGAGCGGGCGGGCGTCCACGGCCTCCTTGACGACCCGGGTCGCCTCGGTGAGGGCGTTGATCTCGCGCATCTCGGGGCTGAGGAAGACGGCGATCACGGCGACGCGGCGGTCGCGGCTGATCAGCTCGCCGTCCACGAGGCGCGAGCCCTCCAGGGCCCGGCGGACCTCGGCGGCCTGCGCCGGGGTGAGGGCGGCCTGCTGGACGAGCGGGGAGGTGTCGAGGGCGCCGGGATCGTCGAGCCGCTCGCGGGGGAGCCCGATGTTGGCGACGCTGGCGACCTGGGTCACCTCGGGCAGCGCCTCGACGGCCCGGGTCACCTCGTAGGTCCAGCCGAGGACCTCGGGGGCGAGGAGGTCTTGTTCAGGCGAGGTGGACTCCAGGAGGATGAGGAAGAGGGTGTCTTCGTAGGCGAAGGTGGCCTTGATCTCTTCGGAGAAGGCCGCGCGTCCGTCCTCTTCATCTGCGAAGATCGCCTGGGGTGTGAAGTTGAACTCCAGCCAGGGCACCAACGCCAGCGAGGCGGCGGTCAGCGCCCCCAGCACCAGGAGGACGGGGAGGCGGCGCGCGGCGAGCAGGCGACCGAGCCAGGCGTAGAAGGTCATGTGCGCTTCAGGGCTCCTCGGAGGCAGGGGGAGAGGCTGGGGGCGTCGCAGGCGGCGCGGAGGAGCCGAGGAGGTCGCGCTCCAGGGCGCTCCGCAGCTCGCCGGGGGGCTGGGACGGGGGCGCGGCGGGGTCCAGCTCGCCGCGGATACGGTTGAGGACGCCGTCAGCCTCTGCCGCGATGCGCTGAAAAACATCGGAGCGCCTGCGCGGCGCAGGCTCCAGGGGCAGGGAGGAGGCCAGGGAGGAGGCCAGGGTGCGGACGCGCTCCAGGGCGCTCTGGGTGACCAGCGACTCGCAGGTGAGGCCCTCGAAGACCTCGCGCTCTTTGGCGAAGTAGAGGCGGCGCAGGGTGTCGGTGAAGGGGTGGTGCTGGGGCTCTCCCTCGGGGCGGCAGGCCTGGAGCACCTCCAGGAGGGGCACGTCGCCCAGGGGGCGGGCGGGCAGGAAGCCCAGGGACTCGCTCGTCTCGTTGTCGTCCTGGCCCTCCCGCTTCAGCTCCAGCACCACCCGCGCCTCGATGAGGTGGTTGAGGATCGTCCGCGCCAGCTCCACCGGCACCCCACCTGACGCCGCCACATGCTCCAGCTTCACCGGACCTTCGCCGCGCTTGAAGGCCTCGGCCACGGGGAGGAAGACATCCAGCGCGACCAGCGGCGAGAACTCCCGGTCCCGGCGCTGCGCCAGCTGGCGCAGCCGCGCCGGGACGAGGAGCGAGCGCAGGTTCTGGATCGCGTAGGTCAGCTTCGCCCCGAAGAGCACGATCACCCACGAGACGTAGACCCAGACCAGGAAGATCGGGATCGCGCCGATGGCGCCGTAGACCTTGGAGTACGTCTCCAGCACGAAGGCCACATAGACGTTGAACCCCATCTTGGCGCCCTCGAAGGCCACCGAGGTCACCAGCCCGCTGGCCAGCGCGGGCACCCAGCGCACCTTCGTGTAGGGCAGCAGCTTGTTGCCCAGCGTGAAGATGATCCAGCCCAGCCCGATCGGCAGCAGCTTGTAGCCCACCGCCGCAGCGAAGGGCACCTGCTGCACCACCAGCTGCACCCGCGCCGACTGCACGATCGAGATCGTGATCAAGAGCGGCCCCAGCGTCACAAGCACATAGAACGTCAGGAACTTGCTGATCAGCGGCCTGCGCTGGTGGATGCGCCAGATGTCGTTGAACGCCCGCTCGATGTTGTTGAAGAGCGACGTCCCCAGCACCAGCAGGATGACGGCGCCGATGCCGCTGATCGCGCCGGCCTGGTTGGCGACGAACGACTTGATGTGCCCCACGATCTGCTGCGTCTCGAAGGGCAGCATCGCCTCCAGCAGCGCCACCACCCCCGAGTCCGACGAGCCGAACGCGCTCAAGAGCGTCGTCGCCACCGTCAGCACCGGCACCACCGAGAGCACCGTGGTGAAGGCCAGCGCCGACGCCTGGACCAGCGCCCGGTCCTTGATCAGATCCCGGAAGACCAGATAGAGCAGCCACCACGGGTAGATGAGCGCCATCTCCAGACGGCTCAGCTCATCCCAGCGCCCCAGCGCGAAGCGGTTGAGGCGATCCCGGATGAGGCTGTAGAGCTGAAAGATCCGCATCGACAGGGCCCTGGTCGAGGCGCCGCAGCGCCGTTCCCTGGCACTCTACCCCGGCCCGGGGGGCGCGTCCATCCGGCTTCAGAGCCCAAGCTCCCAACGCACCTCCCCCGTAGCGGCGTCCAGCCCGACCAGGCGGGGGTCGCTCGCGAGCGCGCCGAGCACGAGGACGTCGCCGCGGCGCGTCGCGAAGTTGGCGCCCTCATAACGCTCCAGCGGCAGCGGCGAGCGCGCGCTCCAGACCTCGCCGCGCTTCCCGCTCAGGCGGACCCGGCTGAGCTGCTCCACCGGGCGATCCAGCCGGTCCCGCCAGGCCAGGATGACGCTCGGAGGGGAGTCCAGCTGCACCGCGTCGCAGGTCAGCCGGTCCAGGAGGATCTGGCCCGAGGCGTGGTCCTTGTGCTTGAGGCGCCGCGTCGCCCCATCGGAGCCCTTCACCTGGAGGTGCTCTTCCTCCCACCGGACCCACGCCTGCGGCTCGCCTGGTAGGCGCGCGTGCCCCGTGAGGACCCCCGAGCAGGAGCGCGGCGCCGCAGGCGCCAGCGCGTCGAGCGGGTAGACCTCGCGCCACGCTCCGCGATTCGAGTAGAATTTTATTGAATTTTCACTTATTTTTATCTTGTCTTCGCAGTTCATCCAGCCTGCGTCTGCGAAGCCCTCCTCGATCAGCGCCTTGTCGGCGGCGAGCTGCTCCCCCAGCATCACCTGCGGCTCCAACGTCTGGACGCTCCACCCCTCGACGTCGGTTCCGTCCCCGCAGAGCCAGAGCATCCCCCCAGCGATCCCGAGGACCTTCGCCGGGCGCACCGTGGCGACGAGGTGCGGGTGCCAGGTGGCGTCGCGGAGCGTCTGCCCCCGGGCCGTGTCCACCAAAAAGAGGCGCGTCGCGTCCTGCTCGTCCCAGCGGTAACGCCCCACCAGGAGGAGCTGGTCAGGCTCTCCCGGGATCGCCATGACCTCCTCGATCCGATCCACGCCGAAGCGCAGCGCGACGTGGGCGCAGGTGTGGATCATCCCGAAGATCGACACGATGAAGACGCCAGCCCCCACAGCCCCCAGGATGCCCGTCCGGTCGGTAGACGCCTTGGCAGGCTTGGGCGGCTTGGGCGGCTTGGCGGGCTTGGGCGGCCTGGCTGGACGCGCCGCGTCGGGAGGGGGCACCAGCTCTCCGACAGACCACGACGCCAGCGGGACGTCGGCGTAGCGAGCGGTCGCCAGGAGGGCCAGCAGCTCGTCCAGGGCGACCTGCGGCCCGACGCCCTCCTTCCAGGGCAGGCCCTCCAGCGCCGCGGGGTCGTCGGCGCGGGCGCTCAAGCGCACCCGCGTCCCCTGGGCCGCCCGGACCTCCGCGTGGAGCCAGTGCTCCCGGGCCACACCGCCCCACCAGCGCCGCCGCGCCACCCGCGAGCGCGACACCTGGAGCGAGGCCGCCTCCTTCCAGCGCAGGTGGAGGTGGACCAGCTCGGCCTGCACCTCCACCCCTTCGGCGGTCCAGCGCAAAACGAGCCCAGGGGCGCGGTGGTCGCCTGGGCGAAGCTCGGATTGGAGGAGTGCGGGGGTTTCCATGGAGGTTGCGCGCGGCGCGCGCTAGGGTGAAGGTCCGGTGCCGAGACGCGCGGCGTCTCTCGTGTCATGCGCGGAGGATGGAGGATGACCGAGGCCCTGTCAAGGCGACTGGAGGAGAGCGCGGCGCGCTGGGCGACGCGGCTCGGGCTCCCCTGCCCCTGCGTCGAGGCCCCCCGCTCCACCCTCGTCGCGCTGGCGCGGGCGGAGGCGGAGGCCCGCAGCCGCGGGCTCGACGCCTGGGCAGACGCGCTGCTGGAGCATCACCTGGACCTGATCCCAGGCCTGCTGCTTCAGCAGCAGGCCTCCCGGGACGCGGCGGTGCGCCGCGTCTGGGACGAGCCCACCACCCTGGCGACGTGGCCCACGCTGGGGCCTGCGCTCGGGCGGCTGGCGGCGTGGCTCGACCGGGCTGGCGTCCCCCGGGAGGCCTGCCCGGCGCTGCCGCGGGCGCTGGAGGAGACGCCGCAGGCGCAGGGCCGCGACCTCTACCCGCACACCTGCTTCGGTCGCTCGCTGCCGATGCT
>CAUJGC010000451.1 GCA_963169075.1 Myxococcota bacterium | reverse complement strand
CGGGGGGGACCGGCGGCGTTCCGCCGACGAGCGCAGCGAGGTCGGCGGTTACGCCGCCGGGGGGGTCAGCCGAGGGTGAGCGAGAGCTGAGGATCGTCGGACTGGAAGAGGCGTCGCCCTTGCTGGAGGGCGACGGCGGCCTCCTGGAGGAGGAGGGGGAGGAGGTGGTCCTGGGTGGAGAAGTTGAGTGAGGCGGTGTCGATGGTGAGGAGGGGGGTCTCGCGGTAGGTGTCGAAGTAGTCGTCGTAGAGGTCGAGGAGGCGGTGGAGGTAGTCGGCGTCGAAGTCGCGCTCGTAGTCGCGTCCGCGGGAGCGGATGCGCTCCAGGAGGGTGGGGACGGGGGCGCGGAGGTAGATGACGAGGTCGGGCTTGGGGACGTCGCGGGAGAGGATCTCGTAGACCTTGGAGAAGAGCTCGAACTCGTGGTGGGAGAGGGTCATCCCGGCGAAGAGGTGGCACTTGTGGAAGAGGTAGTCGCTGATGGAGAAGCGCGCGAAGAGGGACTCCTGGGCGAAGCTCTCCTGCTGGCGGAAGCGGCTGAGGAGGAAGAACATCTCGGTCTGGAGGGCGTAGCGGTCGCGGTCGCGGTAGAAGTCCGCGAGGAAGGGGTTCTCCTCGAAGATCTCCAGGACGGTGCGGGCCTGGAGCAGCTCGCTGAGTCGCGTGACCAGGGTGGTCTTTCCGACGCCGATGGGGCCCTCGATGACGATGTAGCGAGGGAGTCGTTCAGGCTGGATGTGCGCGTGCAGCTCCACGGGGGCTCCTGAGTCCTGGCGGCGCCGCTGTTGGCGCGCAGGGGAGAGGTTGCCACGGGGTGCGCCCCCAAGACAAGCCTGGGGGTCAGCTCTTGAGGGCCTGCGCGGTGCGGATGCTCCAGCGGATGAGCATGGCGACGTTCCAGAGGGAGATGAGGGCGAGGAAGGCGGCGAGGGCGACGTAGGGCCAGTAGGTGGCGGGGGGTCGATCGGCGAGGACGACCCAGGCGTTGTGGCAGACGCGCTCTTTCTTGAGGGCCTCTTCCAGCTCGGCGTCGGTGGGGGGGCGCTTGAATTTTTCGGTGAGGTGTCCGCGGAGGATCTGGCGGAGGTCTTCGAGGCGCTTCTGCTCTTTGGCGGGGGTGAGGCGGTCGCAGAAGAGCTCTCCGAACTTGGCCTCGTAGAAGTCTTTGAGGCCGTCGTAGCGGACGCCGACGCGATCCATGGAGAGGAGGCGCCCCTGTCCGGCGAAGAAGTCGATGTCTTCGCCCAGGGGGTCTTTCTTGGACTTTTCGCACTCCAGAGCGTTCTCGACGTCGCTGAGGGGCTCTTCGACGTAGAGGTGTGAGCCGACGAGCTTGAAGTAGCGTGTGGGCGGGCTGCAGGAGATGGTGCGTCGGGAGGGGATGCCGGCGAGGCTGACGAAGCGGTTGTGCTGGAGGTCGGGGGTCCAGCCGGGCTCGGTCTGGGCTCGGGTGGGGAAGTCGGTGGCGTCCCCGAGGGCGATGGGCTCGGCTGGTGAGAAGAAGTATTCGAGCTCGGGTCGGAACTTCTGGAGGATGAGGGCGGAGAAGGCGATGACGGCGATCATGAGGAAGGGCCGCAGCCAGTTGATCCGGGGTCGGAGCTGGAGCAGCTCGGGGTCGGGCTCATCGGGCGCAGCCTGGGAGCGCTCAAAGAGCGCCGCGAGCAGCTCATCGTCGTCGTGGGGGGCGGGCCCATCGGGCCGTGTGTTGTCCTCGCCTGCCATGCGGGCTCCGGGCTCGGTCATCTGGGGGTTCATCGCCGTGGGCGGGCCCAGGCGGGCGGCGACTATACCAGAAGTGCGCCGCCTCCACCCAGGAGACGTGGTCCAGGCGATTTTTTTACACGCCCGGGCGTGGGTTCATGGGGCGAAGAGCTGCTGGACCTCTTCTTTCTCGCTGGAGAAGGAGAGCTTGCTCTGGAGCTGGAAGGCGTTCTGGGGGTCGATGACGCGGGGCTTGAGGGCGCGGACGGCGTTGACCTTCTCCTCTCCGAAGGAGAAGAGGTCCATGATCTGGCCGACCTGGGCGATGGTGAAGTGTCCGCCTGCGGCGGCGCTCTGGACGACGCGGAGCTTGTCGTCTCCGAAGCTCTCCTTACGGATGGCGCCGAGGAGGGCGTTGAAGCTGGCGGCGTCCATGGCGGCGGGCTGCTTGGGCTGGGCGGGCGCGGCGGTGGCGGGCTGGGAGGCGGGCGCGCCGGCCGGGGCGCCGGGCTTGATGCGGATGATGTTGACCTGGCCGGGGCGCGGCTCGAGGGTCTTGGTCCAGACGGAGCCGTTGGGGGTCTTGCACTCGAACTTGTAGAAGCGGTGCTCGGCGGCGTTGGCGGCGAAGGGGACGGTGTTGCGGGTGCTTAGGCCGCCCTCGGAGACGGTGCAGGTGGCGCCCTCGGGCTCCAGGACCTTGAAGAGGGTGCGGTTGTAGGTCTCGGGCTCGAAGGCCAGCTCGGCGGTGGCGTCCTGGGCGGAGGCCGTAGCGGCGGCGGCGGTGAGGGTGAGGAGGGCGAGGAGGGTGAAGAGGGTGTTTTTGATCATTTTTTCATGGTCTATTGTATTGTTTTGTGCTTCTCAAGCCAGCGCAGCGCGAGCGCGCCGCCCGTAACACGGGGTGGAGGGGGCTTCATTCCGGCGCTCAGAAGCGGGAGGCGGCGCGCTCGCGTGCGGGGAGGATCTCCAGGCAGGTGGTCCACCAGCCGGTGAGGATCGTCTCGACGAACTCCTCGGGGAGCCCCTCCTGGCGCATCTCGACGGCGAGGGCGTGGTGATCGTAGCGGACGGGCCGCAGCTCGACCTCGACGCCGAGGGGGCCGCCCGTGGCGGTGAGGAGGGCGTACCAGACGCAGGTGTCGCCGTCGTTGGCGGGGCGGCCGATGGCGCCGACGTTGAGGAGGCCGGAGGCCGGGTCGCGCTGGAGGCGTCGCTCCCAGGGGATGCCGGTGTGGGTGACGGCGATGAGGTCGGCGTCGGCGTCGCGGAGGAGGCGCTCGATGAAGGGCTCGGGGGTGGTGGAGGCCCAGAGGAACTCGTTGATGCGCCGGGTGGAGCCGTGGGCGAAGCGGACGCGCCTGCCGCCCAGCTCCAGGCGGAAGGCGTGGGGGAGGGTGCGGAGCCAGGCGCGGTTGGGGTCGCTGGTTTTTTTCAGTGTATAATCGTATGATATTTGAGCGAAATGGTTGTCTCGCGGGTCGGTGTAGCCGCACTGGCAGTCGTCGAGCCCTCGCCCGATGGAGTCGTCGTAGTTGCCCATCATGGTGAGGACGTGGGCGTCGCGGAGGAGGGGGAAGGACTTGTCGGGTGAGGGGCCGAAGCCGCCGATGTCTCCGAGGCAGTAGACGCGCTCGGCGCCTTGGGCGTGTGCGTCGCGGAGGGTGGCTTCGAGGGCGAGGTGGTTGTTGTAGACGCCGCCGAAGACGGCGACGCGCTCGGGCTTCAGGTGCGACATGAGAAGCCCTCCTGGTGGCAGGTGGCGCAGGCGGGGTGGTCGAGGCGGATGGGGTGGAGGGCGCCTTCGAGGTGGTCGCCCATGCGGGCGTCCTGGGCCTCGATGAGGATGGGGCAGGGGTAGACGCCGCGGGCGGTGACGGTGCGGCAGGAGCCGCACTGGAGGACGTGCTCCTCGCCTTCGAAGAGGTCGCCCTCCTGGAGGAGGTCGTCGGCGGCGTAGCCCTGGGAGCGTCGCGCCTCGCGTCCGATGAGGAAGGGCGGGATGAACTTGAGGCGCGGGCGGGTGAAGCCGCGTGCTTCGAGGAGGCTCCGGAAGCGGGCGTAGCCCTCGCTGCGGTCATCGAAGGCGGCGTGGACGGTGGTGACGGTCCAGACGGGGTTGATGCCTGCGCGGAGGAGGCGCTCGCCGCCTGCGAGGATCTGGTGGAAGGTATTTTTCCCCCGGATGGGGTCGTTCTCTTCGGGGGTGGTGCCGTCGAGGCTGACGCGGAGGTCGAGGCTGTAGGGGCCTCGCCGGAAGAGGTCTCCGAGGCGCTGGGCGACGTCCTCGGTGATGAGGATGCCGTTGGTGAGGATGGAGAGGGGGCCTTGCTGGAGGGTGGCGTCGATGAGGTCGAAGATGTGGGGGTGCATGAAGGGTTCGCCGCCGGTGAAGTAGTACTCGCGGACGCCGAGGCGCCGGGCGACGTCGAGGGTGTCGAGGACGTGCTCCCGGGCCATCATGGGGTGGCTGTCGTTCTTGGGTCCGCAGGTGATGAAGCAGTGTCGGCAGGCGATGTTGCAGAGGGTGCCGGTGACCTGGAGCCAGAGGGTGTCGAGGCCAGCGAAGGGGAGCGTGGGGGCGTTGGCGCGGGCGGCGAGATCGACGAGATCCTGGCTCACGGGTCGGGGCTCCGGGGCGGGGAGTGGTGTGGTCAGGGGGGCGCGCGCGTGCGCGCCGCCCCGATCGTGTGTGGTGCCCGCTGGGGCGTGGGCGTTACGCCTGCTGGGCGAAGCGCTCGGTGTAGTAGGAGAGGATCATGGAGGCGCCGGCGCGCTTGATGCCGACGAGGGCTTCGACCATGGCGCGGTCGGCGTCGAGCCAGCCGCGCTCGCCCGCGGCGAGGATGGCGGAGTACTCGCCGGAGACGTGGTAGGCGGCGATGGGGAGGGGTGAGGCCTGGCTGAGGCGGTAGATGATGTCCATGTAGGCCTGAGCGGGCTTGACCATGAGGATGTCGGCGCCTTCGACGCGGTCGAGGCGCGCTTCGAGGAGGGCCTCGCGGGCGTTGGCGGGGTCCATCTGGTAGGTCTTCTTGTCGCCGCTGCGGGGCGCGCTGTCGAGGGCCTCGCGGAAGGGTCCGTAGAAGGCGGAGGCGTACTTGGCGGTGTAGGCGAGGATGGCGACCTGATCGAAGCCGGCCTCGTCGAGGGCGTCGCGGATGGCGCCGACGCGTCCGTCCATCATGTCGGAGGGTGCGACGATGTCGACGCCGGCGCGGGCCTGGGCGACGGCGTGCTCGCAGAGGATGTGGACGGTGGGGTCGTTGAGGACGACGCCGTCTTCGACGACGCCGTCGTGTCCGTCGGAGGAGTAGGGGTCGAGGGCGAGGTCTCCGATGACCATGACGTGGGGCGCGGCGGCCTTGCAGGCCTCAATGGCGCGCATCATGAGGCCGTGGGGGTTGGCGCCTTCGGCGCCGTGGGGGGTCTTGAGGTGGTCTTCGATGGCGGGGAAGAGGGCGACGGCGGGGACGCCGAGGCTCTGGAGGCGCTCGACGCGTGCGGCGAGGCGGTCGATGCTGAGGTGCTGGCAGCCGGGCATGGCGAGGATGGGTTTTTCGACGCCCTCTCCTGGGACGACAAAGAGGGGCTGGATGAGGTCATCGACGGAGAGGTGGGTCTCGCGGACGAGGCGCCGGAGGGCGTCGGTGCGTCGGAGTCGCCGGGGTCGGTAGATGAGGTCCAGGGTGTCGCGCTTGATGGAGGAGAGGGGGTTGTCGCTCATGGGGCGCTGCTCCAGGGTGTGGATTCGTCCGTGCGGGCGGAGCCCGCCGCGTGTCCTGGGGTATGTCGTCGGGGTGTGCGGTGTCAATAGGGCCCCGGGAGGCGCCGAATTCGCTTCAGGGCGAGGCGCGTGTGTGATATGCTCCCGACCTTGTGCGCCTTGCGCACAGGCAAAAAACACCGCCGCAGCGGCGTCTGGGCGGCTCCCTGTGGTCTTGGGGGGCTGGCGGCGTCGCGGCGGGGCGCGGCGGTCGCCCAGAGGGCTCCATGGTCGGTCAACCTGCGGTGCGCTTTCTTGCGATCCTGGGTGTCGCGCTGGCGCTTCTGGCGGGGTCACCCCGCGCGCTGGCTCAGGAGGTCGGGCTGGAGGAGGAGGGCGCCGAGGGCGCCGAGGAGCTGCTGGGTGACGACGAGGCGGCCAGCGACGAGGAGGCGGAGGCGTCGTGGCGGGAGGCGGAGGAGGCGCTGTCGGGGGAGGCGCCGCTGGAGCTTTATGAGTGCGTGGGCGCGGAGTGCGCGGGGGTGGATCTCTCGCGGCTGAGCCTGGCGGACGAGGCGGGTCCGTACCCGATGGTGTCGATCACGCCGTATTTTCCGCCGGGCGCGCCTTTTCACAAGGCGCGGGCGGCGGTGGAGGAGGGGCGCTGCCCGGAGGCGCTGAAGGCGCTGGAGGAGGCGCGGGCGTCGTGCGGCGGGACGTGCGAGGGCGCGCGGGCGATCCAGTGGGTGGAGAGCCGCGCGCGCTGGTGCGCTGGCGACCGGGAGGGGGGCTACGCGGCGATCCGGGCGCTGGATGAGGCGGGCTATCCGGGGATGGTGCGGGAGGTGCGGGAGCGGCACCGGGAGTATGCGCGGCTGCTGGGGCGGAGCGTCCCGGCGGAGGTGCCGCCGCATGTGGCGTGGGACGGGGTGGACTTTGTGCGCCGGGCGCTCTCGCAGGCGCGTGCGCTGGCGAAGGCGGGTCGTCTGGAGGACGCGCTGCGGGTGGTGGACGCGGTGGAGCGGCAGTGTCGCCCGGGGGCGCTGCGTCGCCAGGTGGAGCTGTCTCGCGGGCTGATCCTGGAGGCGTCGGGTCGTGACGAGGAGGCGGCTGGGGTGTACGCGCGGATCTGGCGCGCGCACCAGGGCAGCGCGCTGGGTGCGAGCGCGGAGGAGCGGCTGCGTCGGCTGGAGGCGTCGGGGCGTGCGCGGCGCGTGCGCCTGACCCGCGAGGAGCGGCTGGATCACCTGGTCTACATGGCGACGCGCCGGAAGACCTCGGACGCGACGCTGAAGGGTCTGGCGCGGGGGCTGGCGGGGCGTCCGTCGGAGCGGCGTGCGCTGGACGGGCTGATCAAGGGCATCCGGCTGGAGGAGGGGCGCAAGCGGGAGAAGGCGCTGGCGGAGCTGCAGCGCGCGGCGCGCGGGACGAAGGACCCGGTCCTGCTGGCGCGGATCCAGTTCGCGCAGGGTCGCGCGCTGCGTCGGCTCAACCGGGATCGGGAGGCCATCGCGCTCTACCTGGAGCTGGCGGAGCGCTGGCCGCGAGACAGCCAGGCGGATGACGCGCTGCTCCAGGCGGCGCGGCTGCTCTCGTTTCTTGGGGAGCAGGAGCGGGTGCTGGAGGTGGTGGAGCGCCTGGTGACGCTCTACCCCGACAGCCCGCTGCGGGGTCGCGCCTACTGGCAGGGGGCGTGGTCGGCGTGGCTGCTTGGGCGCTACGATCAGGCGCTGCGGCTCACGGAGGTGGTGGCGCGCTTCTACGGCGAGGAGGAGGACCCGAGCGCGCTGTCTCAGGAGGTGAAGGCGCGGTATTGGCAGGCGCGGATCCTGGCGCGGATGGGGCGGACCGGCGAGGCGCTGGAGGGGTTCCGTTATGTGGCGGAGCGGTGGCCGCTGACGTATTACGCGGCGATGTCGTACCACCAGATCGGCGGGCTGGGGCACGATCCGCGTGCGGCGCTGCCGTTCCAGCCGCGCTTCCATGAGCCGGTGAGCAGCGTGCGGCTCAAGGAGCTGTCGACCTTCGGGGAGGTGCCGGGTCATCCGCGGGTGCGCCACGGGCTGGAGCTGTGGCGGATCGGAGAGCGGGGTCGTGCGCGCGCGGCGCTCCAGGAGCAGCTGCACTTCGAGGGGGTGCCGCGGGGTGTGGTGGAGCTGGTGTCCACGCTGCACCTGCTGGACGACGACATCCCGGCGAGCTTCCATGTGGCGTCGCGCTACGGGAGTTTTTCGACGGCGCCGTACCGGGGCAACGCGCGGCTGTGGGGGCTGGCCTATCCGTCGCCGCCCAAGATCGTCGAGGCGGCGCTGGACGTGGCGCAGGAGGTGGATGTGGACCCGCTCCTGGCGCTGGCGATCATCCGTCACGAGTCCGGCTTCCAGCCGGGTGCCCGGAGCCCGGTGGGTGCGGTGGGGCTGATGCAGCTCATGCCGAGCACCGCGCGCCGCGTGAACGCGACGTGGTACGGGAGCGCGGGGCCGTCGCGGGCGCAGCTGAACCGTCGCGAGACGAACGTGCGGCTGGGGATGACGATGCTGCGCCTGCTCTCGCAGGTGTATCAGGAGAATCTACCGCTGATGATCGCAGGATATAACGCGGGGACGGGGATCGCGTCGCGTTGGTACGGGCAGTTCCGGGAGCTGGAGACGGACTCGCTGGTGGAGCAGATGACGTACCCGCTGACGCGGGCCTATGTGAAGAAGGTCATCGGGAGCTACTACGCCTATCGGGTGCTCTACGGGGACGGCGCGCCGCCGTCGCTGCCGTTGACCCTGCCGGATCACCTTGGGGAGTGGGGGCCGCCGAAGCCAGCGCTGGTGGGTGCGAGGTAGGTGGGGGTCGGGATGCCTCCGGCGGCCGGGGGAAGCTCCCCCGGACCCCCATGATGTCAGGCGGCGGTGTTTTTGCGGCGGGCTGGTCTCTCAGGTGAGGCGGGGTCTTCGCCGCGCTGGAGGGCTTCGAGGCGCTTGAGCTCGACCTTGAGGGGGCGCGCCTCGTGGACGGAGGCGGCGCGGATGGCGGCCTGGACGGCGGTGATGGCGGCGTCGAGGTCACCGCGCGCCTCGGCCTGGCCTGCGAGCATGGCCTGGGCGTCGGGGTAGACAGGGTCTTCGGGTGGGACGAGGCTCCAGCGCTGGGCGGCCTTGTCCTCCTGGCCGAGCCCCTGGAGGCAGCGCCCGAGGACGAGCTGGATGGGCATGTCGCGGGGCTGGGCGGCGGCGGCGCGCTCCAGGAGGGGGAGGGCCTCCTCGAAGCGCTCCTGGCTGACGAGGAGGCTGCCGAGGGTGCCGAGGAGGGGCGGGTGGTCGGGCTGGAGCTTGAGGGCGTCGCGGAAGCGCGCCTCGGCGGGCTCCAGCTCGCGTCGGTAGAGGTGCTGGCCGCCTTCGATCATGAGGGCGCGCGCGCGCCCGGCGGGCGCCGCGCGGAAGGCGAGGGCGCCGAGGGCCGCCAGGGTGACGAGGGTTGGCGGGAGGAGGAAGAGCCAGGGGATGAGATCGGCCATGCGGGCTCCGTGGGGGGAGGCGTCGCGCCTGCGCGGCGCAGCGGTGCGGAGCATAAGCGAGGCGGCGCGGAAGTCCAAGCCCTTGCGCGGTCCGCTTGACCTGCGCGCGGCGCGCAGGCACGATAGAGGGGTTTCCTCCGGGGTGGGGCGTGGGGTCGGGGGGTGGAGAGGCGTCGGGGCGCGGTGGATCATGGCGGAGCGGATGCAGAAGGATCAGCAGAGTCTTCACGCGGCAGTGCGTGCGCTGGCGCAGCATGACGCCGTTCAGGCAGCCTTCGCGCTGGATCGTGACGGCGCCCTGGTGGCGTGGTCGGGCCGGGCGCCGGGCTTCTCTCCGACGGGTCAGTTTCCGACGCTGGAGAAGGGCAAGGAGCCGGATCAGAACCTCTACCTGACGCTGGTGGGCGGGTACTACCTGGGCGTGATCTTCGCGGATGGGGTGCCGCTGGAGCAGGTGCGTCCGCTGATCGAGGAGCAGGAGGCGTCGCTGGTGGAGGCCATGGGGCTCGCGCCCCGGAGCGAGGAGCCGACGCCATGACGGAGCGCCTGGAGGTGCTGCGGGGGCAGGTGGACGCCGCGCTGGAGCGCGCGGTGGCGGAGGCGTGCGGCGTCGATGGTCCGGTGCCGCCCCGGCTGCGCGAGGCGATGGGCTATGCGCTGCTTGGGGGAGGCAAGCGGATGCGCCCGGTGCTGGCGCTGGCGTCGGCGTCGGCGGTGGGCGGTGATCCGGAGGCGGCGCTCTCGTTCGCGTGCGCGCTGGAGATGATCCACGCCTACTCGCTGGTGCATGACGATCTGCCGTGCATGGATGATGACGCGGAGCGCCGGGGGATGCCGACGGTGCACGTGCGCTACGGTCAGGCGACGGCGGTGCTGACGGGGGACGCGCTCTTGACGGAGGCGTTCGCCGTGGTGGCGCGCTCGGCGCTGGCGCCTGCGCGCGTGGTGCGGCTGGTGGCGCTGCTGGCGGAGGCGGCCGGGGCGTCGGGGATGGTCGGCGGCCAGGAGCTGGACATGGCGGGCGCGCAGGAGGTGCCGCCGGTGGAGGCGGTGCGTCAGCTCCACGCGATGAAGACCGGCGCGCTCTTCCGGGCTGCGGCGCGCGGCGGGGCCATCGCCGGGGGCGCCGATCCGGTTCAGGAGGCGGCGCTGGAGCGCTACGGCGTGGCGGTGGGGCGGGCGTTCCAGCTCATCGACGACGCGCTGGAGGTGGAGCAAGGCGAGGTGGACGCCAGCGACGCCCACGAGGCGGCGGTGAGCCTCGCGCTGCGGCTGGGTGTGGCTGCGGCGCGGGCCGAGGCGCAGGCGTTGGTGGAGGAGGCGCGGCAGATCGCGGCGGGCTTTGGGGCGCGGGGTGAGCAGCTTGCGGCCATCGCGGCGCGGGTCGAGTCCCGGCGGAGCTGAGGTCGAGGATGGCGACGCGAACACGGCTGGACGTGCTCCTTGTGGAGCGCGGTCTGGTGGAGAGCCGTCAGCGGGCGCAAGCCCGGATCATGGCCGGGGATGTCTTTGTCGGCGGCGAGCGGGTGGACAAGCCCGGGACGAAGATCGCGGAGGACGCGGCGCTGGAGGTGCGCGGCGAGGAGAACCCCTTTGTGTCGCGCGGCGGGCTGAAGCTGGAGCATGCGCTGCGGGCGTTTGGGCTGGAGGTGTCGGGGTGTGTGGCGATGGACGTGGGGGCCTCGACGGGGGGGTTCACGGACTGTCTGCTCCAGCGCGGCGCGTCGCGGGTCTACGCGGTGGACGTGGGCTATGGGCAGCTGGCCTGGCGGCTGCGTCAGGATCCGCGGGTGGTGAACCTGGAGCGGACCAACATCCGGGCGTTGAGCGCGGCGCAGGTGCCGGAGCGGATGGAGGTGGTGGTGGCGGACTGCTCGTTCATCTCGCTGCGGCTGGTGCTGCCGCCGGTGCTGCCCTTCCTGGCGCCGGGCGCGCAGGCGGTGGTGCTGGTGAAGCCGCAGTTTGAGGTGGGTCGCGGTCGCGTCGGCAAGGGCGGTGTGGTGCGGGATGAGGAGCTGCGGCAGGAGACGATCGCGGAGCTCTCGGCGTTTGCGTCCTCGCTGGGCTTTGGGGTGCTGGGGGGGGTGGACAGCGCGATCCGCGGGCCGCAGGGGAACCTGGAGCATCTGCTCTGGTTGCAGTGGTCCGGCGTGCCGCCCGCGGGAGAGGGCGAGCCGACGCCTTGAGGGCCACTGAGAAGAGATGCATATATTGAGCTGATTCCATATGCAATCAGGCTAATATATGCATATTTTGCGCTTATTTTACGGGGGTCGCCTTCAGGGCGGCCTTGCCGTTCTTGACGTAGACCGAGAAGCGGACATCGCTGCACTGGTACTGCTCGATGAGCTTGGCGCGGTTGCGCTCGATGCGGCCGATGAAGCGCTCCAGCGTGAGGCCGTCGAGGGGCTCGTCGCACTGCTGCTTGGTCTGGATGAACTCGTCGAAGAGCTGGGCCATCTCGCGCTGCTCGCGCTCGGCCTCGGGGGTCTTGAACTCGGAGGAGCGTCGGAGGAGGTCCGGGCTGACCTGCTTGACCTGGGTGTCCTCTGCGACGGCGGCGCTGGGGTGTCGCCGGGGTGGGACGACGGTGCGCTGCTTGAGCTGTCCGAGGAGGGAGTGTGGGGTGAGGGGCTGATCGGTCTTGCGCCAGGCGCTCTCTGCGACGGCGCGGGTGGCGATGGAGCCGGTGGAGTCGATGGAGAAGTCCGGCATGATGGAGCCGCTCTCTTCTTCTGAAGCGTCTGCGGAGGGGGTGGGCTCGGTGGGCGGTTGAGGCTGGGGCTGCGCGGAGGAGAGGGAGCGGGCGCCGCGTCGGATCGCGGCGAGCTGTTGGGAGGAGGTGCTGGTGGTGGAGCTGACCTCGCGCATGAGGCGCTCGACCTGCTCGCTGGTCATGTCCATCGTGCTCTCGGGGGAGCGCTCCAGGCCGGGGTCGGGCTCGGCGGCAGGTGGCTGGGGCTGGGGGGGCTTCGCCGGGGCGGCCTGGGTGAGGCCCGGGATCGCAGGGATGGGGGACTCGACGGTGGCGGAGTCCGCGGCGGAGGGAGTGGGAGCGGGCGCGGGAGCGGGCTTGGCGGGGGCGCCCTGGGTGTTGGCGAGGGCTTTGGCGATGTTGGGTGGGATGGAGGCGTCGGGGGGGAGGTTGGCGACGAGGCGTGCGTAGTCCTCGGCGTTGATGTCCATGGTCCGCTCGCTGTCCACGCCGGCGATCTCGGCGGGTGCGGGGGGCAGGCTGGAGGCCTCGCGGGCGGCGCGCTCGCGCTCCAGGCGCTTGCGGAGGCCGGTGAGCACGGAGAGGAGGGTGCGCGCGGCGTCGCGGTAGACGCCGTGGAAGGAGTTGGCCTGGAGGTCGCGGCTCTCGATGTCGCCTTCGATGTGGAGGAGGGCCTGGTGGAGGCGCCGCCCCGGGGCGGCGTGCTCCAGGGACATGAGGAAGAGGGCGCCGAGGAAGAGGCCGAGGGCGATGAGGGCGGTGGTGCCGAGCTGGACGAGCAGCTCGGGGGGGATGCCGGCCTCGAAGGCCTGGATGGCGAGGACGAGGGGGGAGGCGGTGGTGCGGGGGCGCGCGGCGACGACGGCGAAGCCGACGGGTGCGGCGGTGGTGCCCGCGAAGGTCTTGATGGTGGCGCCTGCGTGGCGCTGGCTCTGGGGGAGGAGGGAGAGCTGGGTGCGGGGCGCGTCGTCGGCGATGGGAGGGAGGCTGGCGGCGTCGGTGATGTTGGCGAGCCAGGTGTCCAGCTCGGCGTCCACGACGGAGGAGGCGACGAGGTGTCCGGGTCGGAGGAGGGCGACGTCGAAGGAGTAGCCGGGTCGGTTCTGGGCGCGGAGGGGCGTGGCGAGGAGCGTGGCGAGGTTGGAGTCGAGGAGGGTGCCGACGAGGAGGACGCCGTTGACCTGGGGCTCGCCGCCGCGCCAGGTGAGGATGGGGCTGGCGGCGATGAGCCAGGTGGAGCGGTCTTCGGGCCAGGTCCAGACGGCCTCGGTGGCGATGCCCTGGAGGGCCTGCTCGACGCCCGGGAGTCCCTGGATGGGCTTGCCGACCTCGGGGCGGGCCTCTCCGAGCCTGGCGAGGAGGTTGCCGTCGCGGTCGGTGAGGGCGACGAGATCGAAGCGCGCGCGCTGGGGGAGGGCCTTGAGGGCCTCCTCGGGGTTGGCGGGCGGCGGGGTGGGCTCCAGCTCGTCGGGGCTTGGGGGGTTGGGGAGCGCGCGGGCGAGGGCGGGGTGTACGGCGAGGGTGCGCGCGCTGGCGACGTGCTCCAGGGCGAAGGCGTGCAGCTCGGTCTGGACGGCGCTCTGGGCGCGGAGGAGGTCATCCTGGAGGTCGCGCTCCTGCTCCTGCGCGGTGCTCAGGGGGATGACGAGCGCGGCAGCGGCGAGGAGGAACCCGGCGAGGACCAGGAGGAAGGTGTAGGCTGAGGTCTTCAGCATGGCGCCGCCCAGGTAGAGGTGGAGAGGACGCGGCAGCGGTCAGCGCTGGCGCAGCTCGTCGGCTTCGAGGAGGAGGTCCACGCTCATGTGCTCTCCCTGGAGGTCGAGGCTCCGCTCGTGGACTACGGCTTCGTCCATCACGATCCGCAGCGTGTAGGCGCCGCGTGGCACCGCGTCAAAGGTGAAGGTGGCCCGCGCAGGCCCTGCCGGCTGGGCAGGCGCCTCAGCGATGCGTGGTGCGACGATAACATAGGCGCGAAGGAAGGGATAGTTTGCATCGCGCAGGGTGTAACGGCCCGGCGCGTTGAGCTGGACGCTGGCCTCGGCGCGGTCCCCCTCCAGGGGGGCGAGGCTGGGAGCGCCCGGGCCTTCGAGGCGCGGGGCGTAGGTGGTGTCGTCCTCGCTGCGGAGGCGGAGGGTCGAGCCCGTGGGGAGGGTGACCAGGCGCGGCGTCGCGGCGTAGCCGCGCAGCGTCACCGTCGCGTCGCGCGGCGGGTCAGGCGCCGCCTCATGGGTCGGGAGGAGGACGGCGTGGAGGCGGTGGAGGGGCGGCGTGGTCCAGCGGTTCGACGGGAGGAGCGGCTCGTCACAGCGCGCGCCCGGGAGGGCGTAGAGGGGCTGGAGGGCGCCGCTGAAGCGGACCTGGACGCGGAGCCCAGGCGTCGGCGCGGCGTCCTGGGCGCGGGCCGGGGTCGCGCCGAAGAGGGCGAGGACGCTCCACAAGAGGAGCGCTGCGCCGAGGCAGGTTCGTCGGGAGCGTTGCGTCGGGCGGTCGGGCTGCATCGTGCCTCCGCGATCATCAAGGTGTGCTGTCTGGGGAGATCCCCACCCGGAGGGTAGCAACGCTTCAGCGGCTTGCCAAGGCTTGTCTGCCGCTCAGTTGAGCGGCGGGCAGGCGACGCTCTGCGGGGACTCCTTGAGGACGACCTGGCGCGTGCAGGAGCGCTTGTTGGCCGGGTTGGTGACGACGAGGTTGTAGGTGCCCGGCGGGAGCTTCAAGGTGCAGGGGGCGGCGCACTCCAGCGGGCGCCCGTTGGCGACGACCTGGATGGCGGAGGGGATGGCGTTGATGGTCAGCGGGACCACCCGCGGCTTCTCCGGCTCCACCCGCTTGAGGTTCACCGTGATCTCTTTGCAAGCCGCCTCGCCGCGCGGCGGCTTGCGGCAGGCGTTCAGCTCCTCCAGGTCGAAGTCGAGGACCTCGGTGATGAAGCCCTGGCGCTCGACCTCCAGGCGGTGGGTGCGGCCCAGCTCGACGGATTGGACCTCGACGGGGCGGCTGGTGGTGTCGGCGCCGGGGCGTGTGGGCAGCTCGGCGTCGTCCAGGCGGAGGGTCGCGCCGCGCTGGTTGGTGAAGATGTGGAGCGTGGCGGAGGGCGGCGGCGCCTCGGCGGAGGCGGGAGGCTCGACGGAGGCGGGGGGCTCGGGGGGCGGTTCGGGGGGGCGGAGGTCCCCTTGCGCCGTGGCGCGCTCGTTGGGCTGGACGGTGATCTGGCGCTCCCAGCGCTGCTCGTCCAGCGTGAGGACCAGCGCGTGCTCCCCCGCAGGGAGGTTGTCGAAGGTCGCCGGGGTCTTGACCGTCTGAAGCTCGCCGTCGAGGGTGATGCTGGCGCCTGCCGGGTCGGAGGTGACCGAGAGCGTGCCTGTAGGCGTCGCGTCGCCAAAGATGAAGAAGATGGCCGCGACGAAGGCCGCGATGATGAAGAGGACGCCGAGCCCTGCGGCGATCCAGACGACGGGGGAGGTGCGGCCTGCGTCGGCGCTCGCCGGGGCGCCGGTGTCGGAGGGGAAGAGGTGTCGGATGGCGTTGAGGTCGGCGGAGTCGATCTCGACGGTGGGGGCGACGTCGTCGGGGTCCGGGAGCGCGATGGGGCGGCTGTGGGAGGGGGTGTTGGGTGGGGTGAGGTCCTGGAAGGCGTCGGCGTCGCGGCGTCGCTCGCGGAGGTGGGTGGTGGTGGCGCGGGCCTGGGCCTGGGCCTGGGCGTGGAGGGGGCTGGGGGTGTGGGGCGGGAGGCTGGTGAAGCCCGGCGCGCTCGGGCTCTCGGGCTCCCCGACGTCCTCGCGGCCCTCCATGACCTCGGAGACGAAGCGCCCGAGGTTGAGGGGGGAGAAGGCGGGGTTGATCCGGGCGAGGAGCGTGGCGAGATCGACGCGGAAGGCCTCGGCGTGGGGGTAGCGGTGGTGGGCCTCGACGGCGAGGGAGCGGTTGAGGATGTGCTGGAGGGCGTCCGCGATGTCGGGGGGGAGGTCGGGGCGGAGGGCGCGGATGTCGGGCGGCGCCCAGCGCCGGATGGCGATGAGGACCTCGACCTCGTCGAGCCCCTTCCAGATGTGCTGCCCCAGGAGGAGGGTGAGGAGGGTCATGCCGACGCTGAAGAGGTCGGAGCGCGCGTCGAGGTCCTGGCTGGCCGCCTGCTCGGGGGACATGTAGAGGAGCTTGCCGCGGACGGTGCCCGCGACGGTCTGGACGAGGCGGTCGCGGGCCTTGGCGATGCCGAAGTCGATGAGCTTCACGCCGCCCTGGTGCGTGACCATGATGTTGTGAGGCGAGATGTCGCGGTGGATGATGGCCAGCTCGCGCCCCTCGGCGTCGCGTTGGGTGTGGGCAGCGTAGAGGCCTTCGCAGACGCGGGCGGCTATGTGAAGCGTGAAATCAAGCGGGATACGTCGGCTGTTCTTCTGGAGCTTCTTGACGACGGCCGAGAGGTTGGGGCCGTCGATGAACTCCATGGCGATGTAGTACTGCCCCTCGACCTGGTTGAGCTCGTAGACCTGGCCGATGGAGGGGTGGGTGAGGGCGAGGGTGATCTTGGCCTCGTCGAGGAACATCTGAACGAAGGAGGTGTCCTCGCAGTGGTAGGGGAGGATGCGCTTGATGGCGACGATGCGCTCGAGGCCGTGGAGGGAGGGGAGTCGGGCGCGGAACACCTCGGCCATGCCGCCGGAGCCGATGCGTTCGAGGAGCTCGTATTTGCCGAAATAGACGCCCATAGCCGACTTGGCATGACAGCGGGTGGCTGTCGTTTGGCCGGCGCGCGTTCGGGGTCTGCGGACCAGGTTGGAAAGTGCGCGCCAAGTCCACTATACCATCGAGCGCGCCTGATGGGTACAGCGGCGCGCGGAAAAAGGGAGCGGCTGGCGTGGCGCGGCTGCGGTGAGCGGAGGAGGTCGCCGGGTGAGGGCGAGGTCCATGTGGCGGGTGGTGTTGGCGTCGTTGGCGGCGGCGTGGTGTCTGGCGCTGGCGTCGTCTCCGGCGTGGGCCGACGATCCCTACCTGCGCTGGTGGACGCTGGAGACGCCGCACTTCATCATCCACTATCACGATCAGGAGGAGGCGCTCTCGCAGCGTGTGGCGGTGTACAGCGAGCAGGCGCACGCGATCCTGAGCGTGGCGCTGGGTCGTTCGCCGTCCGAGAAGACGCACATCGTGCTGGATGACACGCAGGACACGGCGAACGGCTTCGCGAACGTGCTGCCGCGGAACGCGATCCGGCTCTACGCGTACGGTCCGGAGGCGCGGAGCGTGCTGGGGGACTACGACGACTGGCTGCGGCTCTTGATCCTGCATGAGTATGTGCACGTGCTGCACATCGACACGATCAGCGGGGTGCCGGAGCTGATCAACGCGGTGTTCGGGAAGATCTTCGCGCCGAACCAGCTCTTGCCGCGGTGGTACATCGAGGGGCTGGCGACGTGGCGTGAGTCGCTGCACACGGGGGGAGGGCGGATCCGCTCGTCGCTTTTCGGGATGTACCTGCGGGTGGCGTGGCTGGAGGGTGCGTTCTTTGATCTGGATCGGCTGAGCGGGATCCCGGTCTTCTGGCCGCGGGGGAGCAACTGGTATCTGTACGGGTCGCACTTTCTGGATTACGTGACGCGGACGCGGGGCGAGGGCTGGATGCGGGCGTACCATGAGGCGATCGGGGACGATCTGCTGCCTTATGGGGTGAACAACACGCTGCGTGAGCTGATCGGTGAGGACTTCGTCGGGCTCTACGAGGAGTGGCGTGCGCACCTGGCGGGTCGCTTCGAGGCGGAGGCGCTGCGGCTGCGGCTGGAGGGGCTGACGCCGGTGGAGCGGCTGACGTTCAAGGGGAACGTGATCGACACGCCGCGGGTGCGTCCGGGGCGTCGGGAGGTGACGTTCTACAAGAATGACGGGTTTGAGGACCCGTGCATCTTCAGCCACGCGCTGGACACGGGGGCGATCCGGTGCGTGGTGGAGGTGGACGGGGGCGGGGGTCCGCACGGGTGGGATGCGACGGGTCGCTACGCGATCTACCACGCGTCGCGCTTCCACCTGCGGGCCTACGCGTACAACGAGCTGCTGCTGCACGACGCGCAGACCGGCGAGATCACGCCGCTGACCCGGGGGGGGCGGGCGCGGGATCCGGACATGGCGCCGTCGGGGCGCGGGGTGGTGTATGTGGAGGCCGGTCAGGGGCAGACGCGGCTGGTGTGGATGGATCGGGTGACGCGGGCGCGTCGGGTGCTCTGGCGCTTTGAGGGGCTGGGACAGCTGGACGGGCCGCGCTTCAGCCCGGACGGGCGCTATGTGGTGGTGTCGGCGTGGGTGCCGGGGTCGGGTCGGGATCTCTACCTGGTGCATGTGGAGAGCGGCCGCCGGGTGCGCTTGACCGCAGACGACGCGCTGGACATCGAGCCGTCGTTCTCGCCGGAGGGGGACCGGGTGGTCTTCTCGTCGGATCGGACGGGGATCTATGATATCTACGAGGTAGACCTGGGAGAGGTGCTGAAGCAGGCGCCGGAGGCGCTGCCGGAGGCGGCGTCGCCGCCGGTGCGGCGGCTGACGCGGGTGCTCGGTGGGCTCTTCGCGCCGCAGATCGTGCAGGACGGGGCGCGGCGGTGGCTCTATGTGGCGACCTACGGGAAGGACGGGCTGGATCTGGGGCGGATCGACATGGCGACGGGGGTGCTGCCTGCGGCAGCGGCGCCGGCGTCGCGGGTGCGGCCGGTGGTGGAGTATCCGGCGGTGTCGGCTGCGGAGGTGATCGAGGCGGAGGAGCCCTATCAGGCGTGGCGCTACCTGGCGCCGCTGACGGCGTTTCCGCTGCTGGCGTTCACCAACAGCGGCCGGGACAGCTACGGGCTGGAGCTGCTGGGCTACGATCCGGTGGGGTTGCACACCTGGTCGGCGGTGGGGGAGTACTTCCCGGAGAGCGAGAGCGCGCTGGCGTTGGGGTCGTACACGTACCGGGGGTGGCCGCTGGACCTGGCGGTGGGGGCGCAGTATTCGAGCTACGAGCGGGGGCGTGGGTACGTGCGGCAGAGCCGCTTCGTGCCCTATGAGGAGGAGGCGTGGGACGGGCAGCTGACGCTTGGGTTGCCGGTGCGGGATCAGACGCACATCCACTACTTCTCGTTGAGCTACAACCTGCGGATGACGGACGTGGTGAAGCTGCCGGAGCTGGCGCACGATCCGTCGGATGTGACGCCGCGGGACCCGGAGGCGGGGAACTTCTCCTCGGTTTTTCTGGCGTATACGGTGAGCAGCACGAACAGCTATGTGTACTCGGTGCAGCCGGAGGAGGGGGGGCGGCTGAACCTCTCGCTGCGCTTCCGCAACGGGCTGACGGGCGCGGACGTGAGCTCGGTGGAGGCGCGGTACAACGCGGCGCTCTATCTGTCGAACCCGTGGCTGGACAGCCATGTGTTGAGCCTGCGGGGCTCGGGGGGGATCGGGCGGTCGGACTACCTGCGGCAGGAGCTGTACACGATCGGGGGGGCGCCGTCGCAGGAGCCCCTGACGGCGCTCTTGAACAACACGCCGCTGGGGGGGGACTACCTGCGGGGGTTCCTGCCCTTCGCCTTCGCGGGGGAGCAGTTTCATACGGGGACGGTGGAGTATCGCTTCCCGGTGTGGAACATCGAGGCGGGCTTCGACACGCTGCCCTTCTACATCGGGCGGCTCTCGCTGGGGGCGTTCTCGGACGTGGGGGCGGCGTTCAACGGCCCCTTCGAGGACGCGACGTGGCATGGGAGCGTGGGGGCGGAGGCGCGGCTGACGCTGACGCTGGGGTACACGCTGCCCAGCGTGCTGACGCTTGGGTACGCGCACGGCTTCGGGGGGGAGGGGATCGAGGACATCTACTTCTTTGTGGGGCAGACGTATTGAGGGGGTCTGGGGGTCAGTGATCCCCAGCCGCCGGAGGCGACGCGACCCTGAACACGCAAAATAGATATATATTATATATCTATTTTGTTTGTTTTTGTTGGGTGCCTCCGGCGGCCGGGGGTCCGTGACCCCCGGACCCCCGTTTACCGGGAGGGGCGGGTGCGGGAGCGGAACCAGGCGCGGTAGGTCTGCATGCGCTGCTGCTGCTCGGCGTTGGCGCGTCGCTTACAGGTGGCGCGCTCGGGGGAGCCCTCGGGGGCGGCCCAGCGGACCTCGACGCAGTCGTTGAGGTTGTAGGCGACCTCCAGGCCCGCCTGGCGCTCGACGAGGTCCTGGAGGGTGACGCGCTGGGGTGAGCCGTCGGTGCGGGTGTAGGTGATGTCGCGGCGCTGGAGGCTCTCGCGGAGGTGCTCGCGGAGGCGCTTGATCCCGTCGTCGAGGTCGGGGCCGGGCTGGAGGCCGAAGCGTCCGGGGTTGCGCTGGACGACCTCGGGGAAGTGGACGACGGTGTCGAGGGCGATGAGGAGGCGCATGTCGCGGGAGGGGGTGGCGAAGTCCTCCCAGGGGCCGGAGGTCTCGAAGATGTCGTGGCCGTGGGGCATCTCGACGGTGGGGGGGCGGTCCTTCATGTAGTTGACGCCGTTGTCCACGGAGATGACGCGGCTCTGGGCGGCCTCGTGGAAGCCGGTCACGAGGGAGTCCAGCATGGAGAAAGGGTCGAGGGGCCGGGGGTTGATGAGCCCCATCATGCGGTCGTAGAAGTCGGCGCGGGTGCCCTGGTATTGATCGAAGCTCAGGGGGGCGAAGCTGGTGGTCTCGGTGAGGTGCTCGTTCTTGAGGGCGAGGAGGTCGTTGGAGTCGCGGCGGTAGCGGACGGGGCGGAAGGCCTTGAAGCCGGCGCCGACCTTGGAGGTGTCGGGGTCGAAGAGGAAGGTGCCCTCCCAGAAGCGGCGTCGGCTGATGGTGCCGTCGGGCTGGGCGTCGGCGGCCATGAGGACGCCTGCGGTGCCTCGGCCCTGGGGGACCCAGCGGGTGAGGATCATGAGGTGGCCGTAGGGGTCGGCGTAGACGGTGCCGGGGCGGAGGAAGGGCTTCTGGAGGGGGATGGGGTAGAGGTCGGTGAAGTCGTTGTCGGGGGCGGTGCGCCCGTGGCCGGAGTGGACGCCGCCGCCGACGGAGGTGCGGACGAAGTGGTTGAAGGCCTGGATGAAGTTGTCCCCTTCGCAGGCCTCCAGGTTGGAGAAGAGCTCGCCGCACTCGGGCGGGGTGCCGGAGCGTCCGCGGTTGCAGTGTCGGTAGCCGAAGGGGAGGCCGAGCTTCCACGCGAAATAAGCGCGCAAAAAATATGGAAGATCAGCGCAATCTGGCTGCAATTTGATGAATCTCTCCTCGCCGCGGGAGAGGTGGTTGAAGAGGAGGTTGCGCTCGGGGTCTTCGAGGAGCTGCTGGAGGTTGGTCCAGGTGCGCCCGTCGTCGAGGGGGTAGTCGAAGAGGCGCTCGATGAAGGCGGCGTAGAGGGACTCGGTGCGGGGGCCCCAGGCGTCGATGGGTCGCCAGACGGGGTCGCCGCTGCCGTCGGGGTGTTCGTCGGCGGTGCGGCACTGGCCGTAGCGCGTCGGGGTGTCGAGGACCTTGAAGCGTCGGCAGGCGCGGACGTGGGCGCCCTCTCCGAAGGCGGCGGTCCACTCGCCGCGCCGGGGGTTGGGGAGGGTGGCGGTGTAGCCGAAGGGGGGGCCGCCGGTGCGGTGGAGGGTGGGGGTGTGGCGCTTGCCGTCGGGGTCGATGAGGACGAGGTGCGCGGGGGCGTCGTCGTCGTAGGAGGTGACGATGAGGCGGAGGGGCTGGTCGTCGTTGGGGGTGCGGGGGTTGATGAAGACGGTGGTGCGGGGGCCCTGCTCGCAGGCGTCGCGTGGTGCGGGGACCTGGAGGGGAGCGGGAGGGCGGAGGGTGGCGACGCCGTCGAGGGACTCGCCGGGGAGAGCGCCGAGGACGGCCAGGTGGGTGATGCGCTGGAGGAAGGCGGTGCGTGCGGAGCCGCGGCCCAGCTCCAGGGTGGTGACGGCGACGTCGGGGTTGGGGATGAGGGTGTCGCCCTGGCCGTCGGGGCAGGGCTTGAGGTACTCCGCGAAGCTGTGGATGGCCATGGGGGTGCCGTCCTTGTCCCGGCCGAGGTAGAGCATGATGTGGCCGGGGAAGAAGAGGAGGACGGCGCCTTTCTTGTGGGCCTCGTCGAGGAGGACGAGGCGCTCGCGCTCGGAGGTGAGGCCTTCGAGGCTGAGGGTGAAGGTGCCGGCCTGGGCCTGGTGTCCGGAGAAGCGGGGCAGCTCCAGGCCGAAGGCGCCGAAGACGTCCATGAGGAAGCGGGAGCAGTCGCGCCCGCCGTGGAGGCCGCCCCAGCCGTAGGGCTCGTCGAGGTAGGAGAAGGCCTCGCGGAGGAGGTCGCGGCGGGTGAGGGGGCGGCGCGTGGGGTGGAGGCCGCGTGGCGGGCGGGGGACGCGCTGGGCGCCGCGCGCTGTGGCGACCCAGAGGTGTGCGTCGTCGGCGGCGGGGAGGGCGGCGTGCTCGGGGAGGGGGGCGTCGTCGAGCGGCGGGGCGAGGGTGAGGGGGGCGCCGTGTACGACGGCGTCGGGGCCGCGGAGGAAGGCCTGGGCGGCGTCGGGGGGGAGGGGAGGGGAGAGGGGGGCGTCGTCTGCGATCCAGCCGACGGTGTAGCGGGTCCTGGCGAGGGTGAGGGGTCCGGGCCAGTCTGCGAGGAGCTGGATGGGCTCCTGGGGGTGGGCCGCGGAGCAGGCGTTGCGGTCGAAGTTGACGTCCAGGTCGGGCTTGTAGAAGGGCTCCAGGCGGGGTGCGCAGCGGAAGGGGATGACGTCGAGGGCGGCGCGGAGGGAGGGCTTGAGGGGGGGGAGGGCGGCGGGGGGTTCGAGGGCGGCGAGGGCCTCCCTGGAGGGTGCGCTGCCGTTGGGCTCGACGTATTTGCCGGTGGCGAGCTGCTCGTGGAGCCAGACGAGGCGCTCGCGGAGCTTGTCGTGGAGGGCCCTGGGATCGGCGGGGGTGCGGAGATCCTGGTAGCCCAGCTCGGGATCGTGGATGGCGAGGTTGTGCCGCGCGATCTCGACGGGGGTGAGGAGGGGGGCGTCGAGGTCCACCTGGGCCTGGAGGGTGTCCTCCCAATAGGCGAGGGTCTCGTGCTCGGGGCGTGTGCCAGGGATGGGGCCTGGGGCGCCGCGTGCGGGGCAGGCGGCGGGCTCCTGGGGGGCGGCGGCGCCGGGTGGGGCCTCGCTGCCGGGTGGCTTCTCTGCGAGGGGGTGGCCGCAGGCGGCGAGGGCGAAGGTGAGGGCGAGCGAGGCGAGGAGGGGTCCGAACAGGCGTCGCATGGGCGGCGTCTCCGGCGCAGAGGGCGTGTGGGGGTCGTGTGGGCGTCGACCCGGTGAAGGGGGTCGTATGCGATAATCGGGGGTGGCGCAAGTCCCCCACCGCAGCGGCGCTTGCGCTTGGGGGGTGGAGGGGGTAGAGGAGGTCGTTGAGGACGAGCGGCGGAGGTGTCGTGTGGAGGAGCGTGCGCGTCGTTTGACAGGGTGGGATCACGCCGCGGCCTGGGCGCTGGGGCTGGGCTTTGTGGTGCTCTTGATGAGCACGATGGGGCTGGGCTTCGTGCGCGACGAGGGGTTCTACTTCAACGCGTCCGAGGTCTACAGCGGGTGGTTCCGTGAGCTTGGGGCGAACCTGGAGGCGGGTCGGCTGGGGGCGAGCTTCGAGCAGGCGAGCATCGACCGCTACTTCCACGCGAACCGCGAGCATCCGCCGCTGCCGAAGGTGCTCTTCGGGTTGAGCTGGCTGATCTTCCATGAGGGGCTGGGGTGGATGAGCCCCTCGACGGCGATGCGCTTCCCGGCGACGCTCTTCGCGGGGGCGTTGATCGGGATGGTGTACCTCTTCGGGGCGGAGGCGTTCGGGCGTCGGGTGGGGCTGCTGGGTGCGCTGGCGACGGCGTTCATGCCGCGCCCCTTCTTCCATGCGCACCTGGCGTGCTTTGACTACCCGGTGGCGGCGATGTGGTTCGCGGTGAGCTGGGCGTACTGGAAGAGCCTGCGGAGCGGGGGGTGGGCGTGGGCGACGGGGGCGCTCTTCGGGGTGGCGCTGGGGGTGAAGCACAACATCTTCTTCCTGCCGGCGGTGCTGGGGTTGCACGCGCTGGTGGCGCGGTGGCGCGACGTGGGGCTCTTGCCGGGTCGGCAGCTCCGGCTGCCGTCGGTGCCGCAGGCCTTTGTGGCGATGGCGGTGCTGGGGCCGCTGCTCTGGTATGCGCTGTGGCCGTGGCACTGGTTTGACACGTTCAACCGCATCCGGTGGTACTTTGACTTTCACCTGAAACATGTGCACTATTTTCAATACTATTTTGGTCAAAATTTATATAAACCGCCCTTTCCGGTGGAGTTTCCCTTCGTGATGAGCGCGGTGACGATGCCGGAGCTGATGGTGGCGGGCGGGCCGCTGGGCGGGGTGGTGCTGGCGGTGCGGGCCTGGCGTGGGCGTCGTCAGGCGGGCGGCGGCGACGCGCGTTGGACGGGGCTCTGGCTGGCGCTTGGGGCGCTGGTGCCTTTCGTGATCATCGCGGCGCCTTCGACGCCGATCTTCGGGGGGATCAAGCACTGGATGCCGGCGATGCCCTTCGTGGCGCTGCTCGGCGCGGTGGCGGTGGACGCCGGGGCGGCGGCGCTTGGGGGGTGGGCGCGGGAGCGGGCGTCGGCGCGGTGGGGCGCGGGGGTCGGGGCGTGGTCGGAGCGCGCGGCCTGGGTGCTGCTGGCGGGGTGGGTGATGGCGCCTGCGGTGGCGGCGTGTATCCACAGCCACGGCTACGGGACGGCGCACTACAACACGCTGATCGGGGGGCCACGGGGGGCCGCGGACGCGAAGATGATGCGGCAGTTCTGGGGCTACTCCAGCGTCCACAGCCTGCCGTGGGTCAACGCGACGGTGGGGCGTGGGCGCGGGGTGTTCTTCCAGAACACCAACTTCGACGCCTACAAGATGTATCAAGCCGAGGGGATGCTGCGGCGCGACGTCGTGTATGGCCGGATGCCGTCGAGCGACTTCGGGATGATCCACCACCAGATGGCGGCGCGCTCGCTGGAGGTGGAGATCTGGCAGACCTACGGGACGCGCAACCCGGCGTTTGTGGCGGACTATGACGGTGTGCCGGTGTTGAGCGTCTACCCCAACGCGCGGCTCCTCTGCCCGAAGGCGCCGGAGGCGGCGTGGTGCGGCGAGGTGGCGGCGCCAGCGCGTTGATCCGGGGCGCGCGGGGTGCTAGGCTGAGGGGGACGATCAGACGGCAGCGCGGGCTCTCTGCGGGCTCTTGAGCGCGCGCGTTCCAGACCGGGCGGTGCATGATGGTGAGCGGTATGCGTTGGGTGGGGTTGCTCCTGGGCTTGCTGGGGGTGCTTGGGCTGGGTGGGGGCTGCGGTCGGACGACGCTTGGTAGCCCCTGCGTGACGGTCGCGGAGTGCTCCGAAGGCGAGGCGTGCGTGGCGGGGAGCTGCGCCGAGGCGCCGGAGCCGGAGCCGGAGCCGGAGCCCTCAGGGTGCGAGCGGGACGCGGAGTGCGCGCCCGGGGAGGCGTGCGTCGAGGGGGTGTGCGAGGGGGGGGAGTCGCCCTGCGACGCCGCGACCTGTCTGCCCGGCGAGGCGTGCGTCGGGGGGGAGTGCGTCTTTGTGGGGGAGTGTCGGAGCGATGACGAGTGCGTGGAGCGCCCCTTCGGGGTGTGCTTTGACAACCGCTGCATCTACAGCGAGCCGGGGTGCCAGAGCGATCGGGAGTGCGGCCCGGGGGCGGTGTGCGACGGCGGGGTGTGCATCCCGGTGGATGTGGAGTGTCGCTCGGATCGGGAGTGCGCGCCCGGGGACGCCTGTCTGGGCGGGGCGTGCGTCTTTGTGGGGGAGTGCCGCGCGGATCGGGAGTGCGGCGAGCTGGCGCGCTGCCTGGACTTCCGCTGCGTGCCGGACCCGGATGTGGAGTGTCGCCGGGATCGGGATTGTCCGCGCGGTCAGCTCTGCCAGGCCAACCGGTGCGTCGATGACGGGCTGGAGTGCCTGAGCGACCGGGATTGCGGCCCGGGGGCGGTGTGTCGGAACGCGGCGTGCGTGCCGGTGGAGGTGGAGTGCCGCACCGATCAGGAGTGCGCGGCCGGGGAGGCGTGCCTGGGCGGGGCGTGCGTCTTTGTGGGGGAGTGCCGCGTGGATCGGGAGTGTCCGGCGGGCGAGCGCTGCGCGGGGGGGCAGTGTGTGCCGTCGCCGCAGTGCGACGCGGACATCCCCTGCCCTGACGGCGAGCGCTGCGATCTGAACCTGCAGCGCTGCGTGCCGATCCCGGCGGGGTGCCAGCTGGACGCGGACTGCGCCAGCGACGAGCGCTGCGATCTGGGGATCTGCCAGCCTCGGGGGTGCCAGGGTGACGCGGAGTGCGCGGCGGGGTGGACCTGCCTGGCGGAGCGTTGCATCCCGCCCTTCACCTGCGTGAGCCCGGCGGACTGCCCGCTGCCGGAGATGGCGTGCATCGACGGGGTGTGCGAGGTGCCTGGCGGGTGCGGCTCGGATGCGGAGTGCGGCCCAGGCGAGGTCTGCCTGAGCGGGGCGTGCGTGTTCATTCCGCCGCCGGAGTGTCGTGTGGATCGGGACTGCGGCCCTCAGCAGGCGTGTGAGTTCGGCTTCTGCGTGGACATCATCCAATGTCAGCTGGACGTCGAGTGCCCCGACGGGTTGAGCTGCGTGGACGGGGCCTGCGTCGAGGTCCCCGCGTGCACCCAGGACCGCGATTGCGGCGCGGGTGGCATCTGCCAGGGCGGCGAGTGCGTCCCCGGCTGCCGCCGCGACGCCCAGTGCGCCCCTGGTGAGGCCTGCCTGGGGGGCGTCTGCCGCCCGACGCGGGAGTGTGAGGTGGACGCGACGTGCGGCCCCGGGCGGATCTGCCTGGACGGCGGGTGCCGCCAGGGGTGCCGCGACGACGCGGGCTGCCCTGACGGTCGGTCCTGCGTGAACAACACCTGTATTCTGGATACGGAGTGCGGCCCCAACCGCCCCTGCCCGGACGGGCTGTCTTGTGTGCAAGGGGCTTGCATCTTCGAGGGGGAGTGCGTCGAGGACGCCGAGTGCGGACCTCGGGCAGAGTGCGTCCAGGGCTTCTGCGTCTCGGCGCCGGAGTGCCGCAACGACCGCGAGTGCCCGGCGGGCACCCGCTGCGACCTGCTGGCGGGGAGCTGCGTCCCCGATCTGGCGTGCCAGAGCGCCGCGGATTGCCCGGCGGGCCTCCTCTGCATCGGAGACCGCTGCACGCCGATCACCTCGTGCGCGGACACCGGGAGCTGCCCGCCGGGGCTGGTCTGCACGGGGGAGATCTGCATCTCCGCCCCCGAGTGCGCCACGGATGACGAGTGCGGCGATGAGGAGCGGTGCGAGTTCGGCTACTGCCAGCCCTTCGCCTGTCAGGTGGACGCCGACTGCGACAGCGACTTCACCTGCGTGGCCGGGCGCTGCCTGGTGCCCTTCTTCTGCGGGGACGACTTCGAGTGCCCCGACGGCACCCGCTGCGTCAACAACGTCTGCACCAACCCCGGCGGCTGCCAGTCCGACGCCGAGTGCCCCCCCACGCAGTCCTGCGTCCTGGGGCTCTGCTGGGCGCTGCCCCCCGAGGAGTGCCTGCGAGACGCCGACTGCCTCCCCGGCGAGGAGTGCAACTTCGGCTACTGCGAGGTGACGCAGGTGGAGGGGTGCCGGATCAACGCCGACTGCCCCGGCGGCCAGGTCTGCGTGGACGGCACCTGCACCGGCGGCGTCGAGTGCATCCGGGACCGCGACTGCGGCCCCGGCGGGACCTGCCAGGCCAACCGCTGCGTCTTCGAGGCCGAGTGCGCCAGCGATCTGGACTGCCTCACCCCGGAGGGGCCGCAGGCCTGCTTTGAGGGCGCCTGCTTCTTCGTCGAGTGCACCGACTTCTTCCCCTGCCCCGAGGGGCTGGCCTGCGAGGGCTACGCCTGCGTCCCGCCGCCGCCCTGCGTCGATGACGCCATGTGCCCCGAGGGGCTGGTCTGCCTCCAGGGCCTCTGCCTCCCCGATCAGGGCTTCTGCGAGCTGGACGTGGAGTGCGGCGATGAGGCCGTCTGCGAAGGCGGCGCCTGCCAGGAGCCCACCGGCTGCGCCACCGACGCCGAGTGCGGCGACAGCGCCGAGTGCATCGGCGGGGCCTGCGCGCAGATCCCCGGCTGCTTTACGGATCTGGAGTGCCAGCTCATCGGCGTCCCCGGCCTCTCCTGCGTCAACCGGCGCTGCCAGCTCGCCGGGGGGTGCTCCTCGGACGCGGAGTGCCCTGGTCGGGAATCCTGCGTCTTCGGGATCTGCTTTGACGTAGGGAACCCGGAGTGCGTGCGCGACAGCCAGTGCCCCGGGGGGCGCTGCGAGGCGGGGGTTTGTCAGTGATGCAGGGCTGTGCATAGAGTGCATATAAAATATGCAGTCGGGGCGCGACGGGGCGCCCCCCACACCCCCCCCCCCCGCGCCCCCCCAGCCCCCCAGGAGCCCCCCAAAAGGGAGCCGGTCGACCCCCCCCCGCGCAC
>CAUJGC010000450.1 GCA_963169075.1 Myxococcota bacterium | reverse complement strand
GGCGCGTGGCGTTGCTGGCGGAGACCGGTGGTCAGGGTCCCCGTGCCCCGGGTGGCCGGTGAGCTGAGACCCTCCATCCGGGCTGAGGATGGGGGATAATGACGCGTCGGACCGGCAACACGATAGGATTTTCGGACGCTGCGGCGAAAGCTTGGTGATGCCGCGGAGGAATCCGACCAGTGGCAAAATCACCAGTGTCAGCCCATCCCCACCGCCCGCACCGCCTCCAATCGCACCACGGCGCGGTTTTCCGCCCGCGATTTCTCCAGCGACACTCCGAACACCGCCTCCCAGTCGTTGATCCCGGCGTAATCCACCAGCATCTGCGCAACGGTCCATTCACCTGGCTCGCGATCTTCCGACCAATGCGTGTGCTTTGCCGCCCGGCCCTCGGGGTCGAGCCGGAAGTGTCCGCGGGCCTCGAAATAGGGCGCAAACAGGCGGAATGATTCCACCCGCTCCCTGCCCTCCTCCGCCTCGCCCTCCCCTCCGGCGTCCGCTGGCTCGACCCCGCCCTCCCCCACGCCCCCTTCGCCTTCCTCCCCCCCGCCCTCCGCGACGCCCAGGCCCTCCGCCTCGGGGACCTCCAACCCCAGGACGACCGCTTCACCCGCACCCCGCCTCTCCAACCCGGCGAGGAGCTGCGCACTGTCGAGATCGACCTCCACCTCAACGCCCAGGGCGACGCCCAGGGTGAGGCCACCGAGGTCTACCGCGGCTCCGCCGCCGCACTCCTCCGACGCATCCTCGAACAGTACCCCGACCGCGACAAGCTCCGACAGGACTTCGCACAGACCCTCACCCCCTCCTTCGCCTCCCCCGAGATCACCCAGCTCACCTTCGAAGACGAGCGCGACGACACCCAACCCCTCACCCTCCGCTACACCTTCACCACCCCCAACCTCGCCCGACGCGACGGCGACCGCCTCATCATCGACCGCGCCCAGCTCCCCTCCAGGCTCCAGGCCACCGCCGCCTCCCTCGCGGAGCGACGCCTCCCCCTCCTCCTCAACGAGGGCGCCGAGGCCGACTTCACCGTCCGCTACCACCTCCCCGACGGCCTCGCCGTCCAGCGCCCCGTCGAGACCGTCCACCTCGACACCCCCTTCGGCGCCTACGACCTCAAGCCCCTCGACAACCTCCCCCCCGGCGTCGTAGGCTGGACCCGGAGCGTCCGCATCCCCACCCAGCGCGTCGCGCCCAGAGACTACCCCCAGCTCCGCCACTTCGCGCGCGCCATCGACGAGGCCGACCGCGTCCGCCTCACCGCCGCGCCCCGCTGAAACGAGGAGAACGCGACCCCATGCCCACACGCCAGACCCTCACCGGCCTCCTCGGGCTCGCCGCCGCCGCCGCGCTCCTCCTCCCCGCCGCCACCCCCGCCCAGGCCCAGGGACGCAAGGGCAAGCCCGAGGACGCCCCGCGCCTCGACCTCCACGTCAAGCGCGTCTCCAGCAGCGCCATCACCGTCGATGGCTTCATCACCGACTGGGAGGGCGTCCCGCCCATCACCACCCGCGCCCTCACCCGCGGCGAGCACGAGTACGACTGGACCGGCCCCAAAGACCTCTCCCTCGAAGTCCAGGCCCTCTACGACCGCGATCTCCTCTACCTCGCCGTAACTGTGAAAGATAACATCGTGACGTCCAAGCGGGGCGCCAAGCCCGGCGACCACGTCGAGCTCTGGTTCGACGCCGGCCCCCTCGGCGCCCGCTCCCGACACGGACGCCTCCGCATGCTCCGCCTCGCGCCGGGGCCCCTCCAGGACGGCGGCAAGCCCGCCGTCACCTGGGGCTGGCCCCCCTCCCTCCGCGGCGCACCCGAGGACCTCCAGGCCGACGGCGCCATCCGCGTCGACGGCTACTTCTTCGAGATCGCCCTCCCCCTCACCGCCCTCGCGGACCCACCACCCGGCGTCGAGCCCATCGGCTTCGCCGCCGTCGCCCGCGACTACGACTACGACGACCCCGGCGAGACCGACGCCGCCGTCGCCACCGCCCCCTTCGACCACCTCAAGCGACGCGACCCCGCCACCCTCGGACAGCTCACCCTCGACGGCGCCGACCGCATCAAGGACGGCATCTACAAGCTCGTCCCCAAGGCCCAGGGCGCGCCCGTCATCGGACAGCGCTTCGCAGACGTCGGCGGCGACGCGCGACGCGAGTACGTCCAGCTCATCGGACGCTGGCTCGCCGTCTCCGGCTACGGCCTCGGAGACGGCGACTACTACTACATCGGCCTCCCCGAGCCCAAAGGCGCCCGCTTCACCCGCCTGGAGACCCGAGACGTCACCGGAGACGGCAAGGACGAGCTCCTCGTCACCTGGACCCTCGACACACCCACCCCCGTCGGCAACGTCCAGCAAGAACTCCTCGCCGTCTACCACTTCGCCCTCGACCGCATCAAGCTCCTCTTCCAGCAGGAGATCGCCCAGCGCGGCCCCACCTGGACCCTCTCCAACACCCTCACCTTCCTCACCCCCCGCGGCAAGCCCCCCTCCATCCTCCTCAAGCCCGACAAACCCCAGGGCGACCTCTCCCCCGACACCTACCGCGACCCCAACGAGGGCTACACCATCGACTGGTATCGACCCATTCTCCCCTGGGGCGACGAGAGAGAGCGCGCCTACACCTGGGACGCCAGCCAGTTCATCAAAAAACAATAAAAACAACACACAAAATCAGGTAGAATGTCCCTCTCCACCCGCGAGCTGCACCTCATCGCCGAGGAGCTGCGCACGCTCCTCACCCGCGGCGTCGTGCGCCACATCGCCGCCACGGCCACCCGCGCCTTCAACCTGGAGCTGCGCCTCCCCAGGCACAACCGCTGGCTCCACGTCGAGCTGACCCCCCAGCAGACCCGCGCACACCTCACCGAGGCCCGACCCCAGCAGCTCCCCTCCCCCACCCCCTTCGTGATGCTCCTCCGCAAGCACCTCGAAGGCATGACCCTCCAGGACCTCCACGCCCTCCCGGACGACCGCGTCCTCCGCCTCGACCTCGCCAGGCGGCCCGCCGATCCGCCCGACGAGCGCCTCCTCCAGGCCACCCTCCTCCTCGAGCTCTCCGGGCGCCACGCCAACGCCCTCCTCCTCGGCCCCGACGACCGCATCCTCGGCATGGCCGCGCCGGACCGCTCCACGCTCCGCCCCCTCCGCGTCGGCGCCGCCTGGACGCCGCCCCCCCTCCCCGACCGCCCCCTCCCCGCCGCCGCGCGCGACCGCCTCCGCCTCGCGGACCTCCCCCCCGACGGCGCGCGCTCCCGCGCCGCCGACGCCCACTACCTCGCCTTGGAGCAGGCCCGCGCCCTCGACGCCGAGCTGCACGCCGCCCTCAAGCGCCTCCGCGAGCGACACGACCTCCTCCAGCGCCGCGTCGAGCACCTCGAAGCCGACCTCCAGCGCGCCCTCGACGCCGAGCGCTTCAAGCGCTGGGGCGAGCTGCTCCGCGGCGCCTGGGGTCAGGTCCCGCGCGGCGCCGCCCAGGCCCAGGTCACCGACTACTACGACCCCGATCTCCAGCTCACCACCGTCCCCCTCGACCCCGCCCTCGACCTCGGCGCCAACATCGAGCGCTACTTCAAGCGCTATCGACGCTACCACGGCGCCATCGACGCCATCGAAGAGCGCCTCCTCCACCACATGGAGCGCCTCGACGCCTTCGCCCCCCACCTCCAGCGCGCCGAGGCCCTCGCCAGCCAAGCCCGCGACACCGCCGACCCCACCCCCCTCCGCGACCTCCTCCGCGACCTCGAAGCCGCCGACCTCCTCCCCCCACCGCGCCCCCCCCAGCCCCGCCACCGCGACGACGACGCACCCGCCCTCCCCTACCGCGCCTTCACCAGCCGCGCCAACAAGCCCATCCTCGTCGGCAAGGGCCCCCGTCAGAACGACCAGCTCACCCTCCGCGTCGCGCGCGGACGCGACATCTGGCTCCACGCACGCGACACCCCCGGCGCACACGTCCTCGTCCGCCTCGAAAAGAACCAGTCCATCGACCACGAGACCCTCCTCGACGCCGCCACCCTCGCCGCCCACTACTCCAAGGCCCACAACGACACCCTCATCGACGTCACCTGGACCGAGGCCCGCTACGTCCGCAAGCCCAAGGGCTACCCCCCCGGCCTCGTCACCGTCGCCCAGGGACACACCCTCACCGTCCGCATCGACCCCGACCGACTCCAGCGCCTCCTCCAACGCGAGTGACCCCCCCGGCACCGTAACGTCCTGCTCCGCTGCGCTTCACAGGACGAACGGGGCCGGTCCCCCCCGTGACGGCAACCCCCCCGGCCCCGTAACGTCCTGCTCCGCTGCGCTTCACAGGACGAACGGGGCCGGTCCCCCCCGTGACGGGGGGACACCGACGGGTCGCTGGCGAGCGTGCGCAGCGAGCGAGGGGTGGCGAGCGAGCGTAGCGAGCGAGGGGTGGCGA
>CAUJGC010000449.1 GCA_963169075.1 Myxococcota bacterium | reverse complement strand
ATCCACGCCGCCCGCGCCGCGCCGCTGCTCCGGCGCCATGTAGGCCGCGGTGCCTGCCGCCCGCGCCGAGGCGCCGTCGGCCTCCAGCGCCGCCACGCCAAAGTCCCCCAGGACCGCCGCCCCGTCGCTGCGGAAGAGGATGTTCTCCGGCTTCAGATCCCGGTGCACGAGCCCCTGGGCGTGCAGGGCCGCCAGCGTCCTCAAGAGCGAGGCCCCCACCCGCAGCGCCGCCCGCGGCGCCAGCGGACGCCCCGAGGCCAGCCGGTCCCGCAGCGTCCCCCGCGTCAGGTACTCCATCACCAGGAAGCGGTCCTCCGGGCTCAGATCGTAGATCCGCACCGCGCCCGGCAGCCCCAGCCGTGCCACCAGCCGCGCCTCCTCAAAGAACGCCGCCGTCCGCTGGGCGTCCTGCGTCAGGTGCGGGTGCAGGAACTTGATCGCCACATCCCGGTGCAGCCGCGTGTCACGCGCCAGATAGACCGTGCCATATCCACCTCTCCCCAGTGGATTTCTCAGCTCGAAGCCTTCGGGTGGGCGGAGCCCCAGCGCGCCGTCCTGCGCCTCGACGCCGCCCAGGGTCGCCGCCGCGCGGCGCGGCATGGGGAGGTGCTCCTTGAGGCGGTCGGCCCGCGCCCAGACCCCGGGGTGGTGGAGATCCAGCGCCAGCGCGCGCTGATACCACGCCGCCGCCTCGGCCTGCCGCTCCTGCCGCTCGCACAGCTCCCCCAGCCGCGCGCACGCCTCCCCGGGGTCGTGCCCAAGCTCCAGGAGCCGCGTCCAGAGGGCCTCTGCCGAGGTGTGGTCCCACGTCTCGGTGTAGGTCAGCGCCAGCGCGCGCAGCACGCCGGGGGCGTCGCGCAGCACCACCAGCGCGCGCCGCAGGACCTCCACGCGATCATTCCAGGCTCGGGCCGCCTCCAGCGCCGCCAGATCGTCGCGGAAGGCCGGCTCCTCCCAGACCTGGAGGCTGAAGGCCGGATCGGTGACCCGCTCCATCAGCGAGACGACGCGGGCCGCGACCTCGGGGTCTTCGACCTCGGGGCCGCTCCAGCCGGGGATGGGCCGCGACGGCTGCGGTCGGGGCGGCGGCGCGGCCTCGGCGGGGGGCTGGGCCGGGGCGGTCGCGCCGAACATCGACTTGAGGCGGTTGAAGAGAGACATGGCCGCTACTCGACGCGGAGGGACACGCCGTCAGCCTCCAGCGTATCCCCCAGGTGGAGGAGCGCCAGCTGGCTGCACGGGCGGTCGTTGAGGCGGAGGCGGTCCAGGAGCGACCCCTCCGGGTCCACATGCCAGAACCCCCGCGTGAAGGCGAGCTTGAGCCCTGCGGGCGCCCAGGCGGGCTCCTGCGGGGGGATGCCGGTGGTGAGCACCTCCTCCGCCCAGGTGCAGACGTGCCCCTTGAGGGCGCCTGCGGTGAAGGTGAGGGACGCCGGGAGGACGCCCCCCGGCGAGAGCGCCACGCGGAGCGTCACCCCGCGCCCAAGGCGCAGCTCGCCGCCGGCGCCCAGCGGGGTGCGGCGCTGGACCGGCGCCCCCTCCCAGAAGGTGCCGTGGCTGCTCCCCAGATCCTCCACCGTCGGCGCGGCCCCCTCGGCGCTGAGGCGCGCGTGGAGGCGGCTCACCCCGGCCTCGCTCAAGAGCAGCCCGCAGGTGTCCTCGCGCCCCAGCGTGAGCGTCGGCCCGCCCAGGAGGGTCCACGCCCCGGCGGCCGCCCGCAGGACCACGCGCCCGGCGGGCGGCAGCCGCCGCCGGGCCTCCTCCAGCCGCGCCACCAGCGCCACGTCCTGGGGCTTCAGCTCGACGCAGCGCGCCAGCGCCTCCACCGCGCTGAGCTGATCCCCCACGTCCCGGGCGAACTCGTAGGCGTCCCAGGCGCGGGCGAAGCTCTGCTGTCCGCCCTCCGCCTCCTCCTGGCGTCGAAACATCTCCTCCATCCGGTGCACCGCCCCCGCGAGCTTGAAGGCGTCGGCGGCCCGGCTGTGGTAGCCCAGCCGCGCGAGCAGCTCCCCCGCGCGCTCGTGCTCGCCCCCCTCCGCGTAGAGATCGGCGGCCTCCTGGAGGTGGCCCCGGTCGCGGCGATCCATGACCCCCGAGTGCTCCACCAGCGCCACCAGCGCCGCCGCCAGCTCCCCGCGCAGCGCCTCGCGCACCTCGCTCCCCAGCTCCCCCTCCGGCGCGAAGTCCGCCGCCTTGCGCAGCGCGTCCACCCGCTCCCACGGGTCGCGGGCGTCCCGCGCGAAGCGCCGATGCATCAAGCAGGCAGCCCCCCGCTCACCCGCCAGCAGGTAGCGCTCGGCGGCCTCGCGGTACTTCCCCGCGCCCTCCAACGCCACGGCCTGCCGATAGTCCGAAGAGAAGATTTTCTTGAAGAACGACATCGCGGCCTCCGGGCGGCTGTCGTGAACATCCCGGACACTCTACACCAGGTGCGCTGGACGCGGAACCCCCCCGGGGCCGTAACGCCTGGCCTGCCCGGCCAGGCGAACGGCCCCGGTCCCCCCCGTGACGGGGGGACACCGACGGGTCGCTGGGGGGATGGGTGCGCGGCCCTGGGGCCGCGGGCGAGCGCAGGGAGCGGGGAGCGAAGCGACGTGCCGTCGGTGTCCCCCCGTCACGGGGGGGACCGGCCCCGTTGCTCCTGCGAGCGCAGCGGAGCAGGAGCTTACGGGGCCGGGGGGGTTGCCGTCACGGGGGGGACCGGCCCCGTTGCTCCTGTTCGCTGTGCGATGCAGGAGCTTACGGGGCCGGGGGGGTCACGCCCAGGCATGGTCAAGCTCCGGTGGGATCTGTTAGAGAGAGAGAGGGTCGGCGGCATCAGGTCACAGCGGAGGGTGCAGGGTGTGAGTCGAAGCGAGCTGGAGGAGCAGCTGAACCAGGTCCGCGCGGGCTTCGCGCGGAGCCTGCGCGGGCGGCTGAGCGAGGTGGAGCGGGCGTTCACGGAGGATCGTCAGGAGGCGCTGCGCCTGGCGCACAAGCTGAATGGGACCTCGGGGAGCATGGGCTTCGAGGGGGTCTGCCGCGCGGCCGACGCGCTGGAGCGGTGGCTGGAGCGCGAGGAGGCGGGCAGCGGCGAGGCGCTGCTGGAGGGCTTGCGCGCGGCGGTGGCCGAGGCGGAGGCGGCGTGGTATAACCCGACGTGAGGATCGCGCCCGCGTGGCGTGTTAGCGCAAGGAGACACCTGAAGTGCTCGAACACGTCGCCATCAACCAGGAGCGGTTCAAGACGCCGGGGCTCCGGGCGGACAGCCGGGGGATCGCGGTGGGGGAGCGGGGGCTGATCCGCTTCGGGACGCTGACCCAGGTCGTGGGCTTCTTCCGCGCGCTGAGCGAGGAGCAGTCGCTGGATCACCTCCTGCCGACGCTGCGGATCGTGAAGGCGCGCTCGCGGATCCAGGGCCTGGAGCTGCTGATCGACATGGCGGCGCAGGGGTCGCACATGCTGGATCGGGCGGCGGCGATCGCGCGGCTGCTGCGCGGCGAGGTGTATACGGGGCGGGCGCCGCACTTTGTGCGGTATCGGGACGCGGCGGCGCCGTTCGGCTACGACGTGGAGCGGCTGGTGCAGGTGCGGGAGGGGGTGGCGCTCTACGCGTCGAGCGGCCCGCTGCACTTCAGCGAGGACGGGGAGATCGCGTTCCGGGGGCTGCTCTTGAGCCTCTCGCTGACGCGGACGCGTCAGCTGGAGGGGTTGGGGACGCTCTTCATGCGGGTGCCGCCGGGGCTCCGGGCGGCGACGCAGCGCTTCTTGTGGCATCGGGACATCGCGGCCAGCGTGGCGGAGCTGCGCCGGGAGGCGACGGGGCGCTTCGACGAGGGGGAGACCATCTACCTCTTCCGCCTGGAGGGGCTGCCGAGCCGCTTGATCCCGCTCTTTGAGGGGTTGCCGGGGGTGGAGCTGTACCACGCGCGGCGCTCCAACGTGTATGTGCAGCGGGGGTGGCGCCACCCCTTCGTGCTGGAGAGCTGCCGCAAGGCGCTGGAGGAGGACGGGCTCTACTTCTTCTCGGGGGTGCGGGACGCGGTGGATCGGGTCCAGGGGGAGCCGACGTTTGTGGACATCGCCAACCTGAAGTCGCTGGACGTGCAGGACCCGGCGCTGCGCCCGGAGGTGGAGGCGACGCTGATCGGGGAGGGAGGCCGGGTGCCTCGGGGGTGGAGCCCCGCGCAGGTCCACGACGCGCTGCACTACCCGGTGGAGCTGATCCAGCGTCCGGGCGCGGGGACGGGGGTGGCGGCGGTCTACCTCCAGACGCCCCAGGAGATGGCCTGGCTCAAGCGCCTGATCTACGCCCTGCCCCAGACGGCGCTGGAGGCGTACCAGATGGCGTTGACCGACCGGGGGGTGCTGGTGGTGAACCGTCAGGGGGTGGAGCTGATCCCCATCGGGATGCGGCTCTGGGAGGTGTTCAGCGGGGTCTTGATCCCGCAGGGGACGCATTTTTCGCCGCCGATCGGCTTTGACCAGCTCCAGCGCCACCTGGGGCTCAAGCCGGGGCACCTCTATGTGATGCCGCACGGGGCGGGGGGCGCGTTCGCCGTGCCGGAGGCGCTGCTGCGGCCCGTGGCGCGCTATCTCCTCGCAGACATTGACTTTTCACCCATTCAGGAGCAGCGCCCGGCGGAGCCGCTGGAGCTGGCCCAGGCGGTCCAGCTGATCAACCAGGACGTGAACTACTTCGCGCTCTGGGAGCACAACGTGCGCTCGGTGAAGCTGGGCGGCGGCAAGCCCTCGGGGGGGGGAGGTTGACGCGGATGAGCGACGAGCTGGCGTTGAGCTACGATCAAGCCCCGGCGCTCCTGCGGGAGTTCGCGCTGCCCCTCATGCGCGGCGAGCCGGTGCGGGTGGCGGACCCGGTGAGCGAGCTGGTGTATTGGGACTACATCGGGGGGCTGACGGCGCGGGCGCGCTGCTTCGCGACGCTGGGGCTGGAGCTTCAGCGCCGGGCCCGGCGCCTCCTGGTGAACCCGCCGCTCCTGGAGCTGCGGACGGACGATCTCCAGCTCACGGTGGTCGCCTACACCTGGTGCTGGCTCTTCCACCCGCTGCCGGAGGACAGGCGGATCTGGGCGCGGCGGATGAGCAGCCAGCTGGAGGCCACCCGCAGCCTGCTGGACGAGATCCCGCCGCCGCAGGACGTAGGGCAGGCGCTGGTGCGGCACCTCCTCTTGCGGCACCTGCCGCGCCTCTACCGCGAGGACGTGACGGTGACCTTCCCGCTCTTCTGGAGCACGCTGGAGTTCAAGGGGACGGAGCCGCGCTGGATGAAGCTCCCGGGGCGGAGCGGGAGCCCCCAGCGGCAGCGACGCCGCCTGGCGGCGACCTCGCACCAGCGCGCCGAGGCGCACGAGCTGCTGGAGGCGATCCTCCAGCGGGACCCGCTGACGCGGCTCCTGGAGCTGGAGGCGCTGGCGCCGTTCGCGACCTTCACGGGGACGCTGCCGGCGCTGGGGGTGCCGTCCCTCTGCCGGCTGGTGACGCAGCGCTGGGTGGACGGGGGGCTGGAGCGGATCGCGGCGCCGCTGGCGCGCTCCTTCGTAGCGTTCATCGACAGCGACGCCGAGCCGCTGCCGCAGAAGCGCTACCTGGCGCGCTTCGTCTACAACCTGCTCCTGACCTGGTGCGCGGTGCGGGACGCGGACGCGCTGCGCCAGCCCTGGACGCTGCCTGCGGCGCAGACCCGCGCGGCGCTGGCCTCGGGGGAGCGGAGCCAGGAGGCGTGGGCGCAGGATCTCCTCCACATCGGCGCCGCCCTCCACGCGATGCGGGAGGCGCTGGGCGCGGGCCACATCACCCGCGGCACCCCCCACCTGGCCGGGCGGCTGGAGGCGTGGCAGAGCAGCGCCTCGCCTGATCCGACCCGCGCCGCGCTCATCGAGCGGCGGCTGCGGGAGCGCCTGGGCGTCCGATAGCCCCATACAGAGGTGAAATCCACATGGTCAAGCCGCTCTATCTAGCAAACAAGCCGCGCCAGACCGGGCGCACCCTGCCGGTCTACCACAAGCACACCGGCGCCGTAGCGGCGGAGGTGGCGCTGGCGGATCGGGCGCTGGTGGAGGAGGCCATCGCGGCGGCGCACCGCGCGGCGCCCGCGATGCGGGCCCTGGCGCCCTTCGAGCGCCAGGCGATCCTCGCCCGCTGCGCCGCCGCCGTCGAGGCGCGCTTCGAGGAGCTGGCCCGAGGGCTCTGCGCCGAGGCTGGCAAGCCCATCCAGCACGCCCGAGGCGAGGTCCAGCGTCTGGTGGACACGCTGCGGGTGGCCTCGGAGGAGGCGGTGCGGATCGGCGGGGAGGTGCTGGAGCTGGAGATCAGCGCCCGGGCGAAGGGGTATCGGGGGATGACGCGGCGCGTGCCGGTGGGGGTGTGCGGCTTCATCACGCCGTTCAACTTCCCGCTGAACCTGGTGGCGCACAAGGTGGCGCCGGCGCTGGCGGCGGGGTGTCCCTTCGTCCTCAAGCCCGCGAGCACCACCCCGCTGGGGGCGCTGATCCTGGGCGAGATCCTGGCCGAGTGCGGGCTGCCGGAGGGCGCCTTCTCCATCCTGCCCTGCCCGGCTTCGGAGGCGGCGCCGCTGGTGGAGGATGAGCGGGTGAAGCTCTTGAGCTTCACGGGGTCGGACAGCGTGGGCTGGGACATGAAGCGCCGCGCGGGCAAGAAGCGCGTCGTGCTGGAGCTGGGCGGCAACGCGGCCTGCATCGTGGACGAGGGCGTGGAGGTGGCTAAGGTGGTGGAGCGCCTCCTGATCGGGGCCTTCTACCAGTCAGGCCAGAGCTGCATCAGCGTCCAGCGGGTGCTGATCCACGCCTCGCTCTACGACGCGGTGCGGGACGCCCTGGTGGCCGGCGCCGAGGCCCTCGTGGTCGGAGATCCCGAGGAGGAGGCCACCTTCATCGGCCCGATGATCTCCGAGGAGGAGGCGCAGCGGGTGGAGCGCTGGATCGCGGCGGCGGTGGCCGCAGGCGGGCGCCTGTGCTGCGGCGGGGTCCGGCGCGGCGCGGTGGTGACGCCGGCGGTGCTGGAGGACGTGCCTGCGGATCAAGCCGTGGTCTGCGAGGAGATCTTCGGACCGGCGGTGGTGCTCGCGCGCTTTGAGGACTTCGAGGCCGCGCTGGCAGAGGCCAACGCCTCACGCTTCGGCTTGCAGGCGGGGGTGTTCACCCGGGACATCGACCGGGCGATGCGCGCCTGGGATGCGCTGGAGGTGGGCGGCGTGGTGATCAACGACGTGCCCTCCTGGCGCGTGGACCACATGCCCTACGGCGGCGTCAAGGACTCGGGAAACGCCCGCGAAGGCGTCCGCTACGCCATCGAGTCGATGACGGAGCTGCGCCTCCTCGTCCTGCGCAGCTGAAGGATGGGGGTCTGGGGGCGGCTCGCCCCCAGCCGCCGGCGGCACCCGAAACCCAGACAAAAAATTCAAAAAATCTAGATATTTTGTTTTTTTGTGTGGGTTTCGG
>CAUJGC010000448.1 GCA_963169075.1 Myxococcota bacterium | reverse complement strand
ACCTCGCTCCGCTCGCCACCGGTCGGGACGGGGCGCGACCCGTCGGTGCCCCCCCGTCACGGGGGGGGCCGGCTGCGTTGCTCCTGTGAAGCGCAGCGCAGCAGGAGCTTACGCAGCCGGGGGGGTTGCCACGGCCGGGAGGCCGCTCAAGGGCTCGTGCAGGTGGTGCGGGTGGGGTTGGGCAGGGGTCCAGGGCTGGATCAGCGCCGCCACCAGGCCCCGAAGGAGCCAGAGGAGCTTGTCTTCAAGCGGGACGATGGTGCGTCCCTGGAGGGGGTCGGCGCCGCGTTCGAGGAGCTGGAGGCCGATGGCGCGATACATGCGGGCGGCCGCCGCGATGGCGGCGCGTGGGCGGGTGGGGATGTAGCGGAGGCCGGCTTCGCCGCTGGCGTAGTAGTCCTCTGCGAGGGCGAGGAGCTGACGGACGACGAGGGAGACGGCCTCGGGGTCGGCGCAGCCCTGGAGGAGGGCCTCCTGGGAGGTGCCGGCCTCGCGGAGCCGTGAGGCGGGGAGGTAGACGCGGTCGCGCTGGGCGTCTTCGAGGACATCGCGGCAGATGTTGGTGAGCTGCATGGCGATGCCGAGGTCGATGGCGTGGAAGCGGGCGTGGGGTGCGGTGACCTTGATGAGGGGTGACATCATGAGGCCGACGGTGCCCGCGACGCGGTAGCTGTAGCGGAGCAGCTCCTCGTCGTTCTGGACGCGGACGGGACCGACGTCGGAGCCGACGCCGTAGATCAGCTCGCGGGGTGCGGAGCGGGGGATGCCGTAGCGGTCGCAGATGCCGGAGAAGGCGGCGATGAGGGGGGTGGGGTCTTCGCCCTCCAGCTGGCGCTGGAGGGTCTTGATGGCGGTGAGGGCGTGCTGGGGGTCTGCCGCCTCGTCCACGGTGTCATCGACGAGGCGGCAGAAGGCGTAGACGATGGCGACGTCGTCGCGGCAATCGGGCTCCAGGAGGAGCGAGGCGAGGTGGAAGGTCCGGGCGTGATGGGCGAGGACCCGTTGCGCCTCGCGGACGACAGCGTCGCGGTGCATCGTCAGCTCCTTGGGGGGTCAGGCGACGCTCTGGGAGGCGCCGGAGGAGGGGACAGGGACCCGCGCTGCGCGGGGCAGGTCAGGGACGACGTGATCGAGGACCTTGGCCGAGCCGAGGACGCCGGGGACGCCAGCGCCGGGGTGGGTGCTGGCGCCGACGAAGTAGAGGTTGCCGACGTCCTCGGAGCGGTTGTGGTAGCGGAAGTAGGCGGACTGGGTGAGGGTGGGCTCGATGCCGAAGGCGGCGCCGCCGTAGGAGCGCAGGTGTCCCTCGAAGTAGCGGGGGTCCACCGAGTGCACCGAGGCGAGGTTGTCGCGGAGCCCGTGGAGGTAGGTCTGGTCGAGGGCGTCGAGGATGCGATCCCGGTAGCGCTCGTGCTCGCGCTCCCAGTCGATGCCGCTGCGCTGGTTGGGGACAGGCGAGAGGACGTAGAAGTTCTCGCAGCCGGGAGGGGCCAGGGAGGGGTCGGTGCGCGTGGGGGCGTGGAGGTAGAGGGAGAAGTCCTTGGCGAGGACCTTGCGCTCGAAGATGTCCTCCAGCAGCTCGCGGTAGCGGGGCCCGAGGAGGATGGTGTGGTGGGCGACGTGCTCGTAGGTCTTGCGGGTGCCGAAGTAGATGACGAAGAGGCTCATGGAGAGGCGCTTGCGCTCGACGGCGCGGTCGCTGTGGGTCTTGCGGTGGCGCGGGTCGATGAGGCGCATGTAGACGGTGGAGGGGTCGGCGTTGCAGACGGCGAGGTCGCAGGGGATGCGCTTGCCGCCCTCGGTGCGGACGGCCTTGACCTGGCCGTTCTGGACCTCGATCTCGGCGGCGGGGGCGTTGAGGTGGACCTCGACGCCGATCTCTTCGAGGTAGCGTCCGAGGGCGTCGACGATGGCAGTGGTGCCGCCGCGGGCGAAGAAGACGCCCCACTTGCGCTCCAGCCAGTGGATGAGGAGGTAGATGGAGGAGGTCCTGAAGGGGTTTCCGCCGACGAGGAGGGGCTGGAAGGAGAAGGCCTGGCGGAGGCGCTCATCCTGGATGTACTTGGAGACGAGGCCGTAGACGGAGCGGTAGTTCTCCAGGCGCAGCATGTCGGGCGCGGCGCGGAGCATGTCGGAGACGTTGTCGAAGGGGACGTGGGCGAGCTTGACGTAGCCCGCCTCGAAGATGCGGCGGGCGTGGTCCGCGAGCTTGAGGTAGCCGTCCACGTCGCCGGGGTTGAAGCGCTGGATCTGGGCGAGGATGCGCTCCTCGTCTCCGACGTAGTCGAAGACGGAGCGGTCAGGGTAGACGACGCGGTAGAAGGGATCGACGGGGACGAGGTCGATGTAGTCCTCGGTGCGTCGTCCGGTGAGGGCGAAGAGCTCATCGAAGAGCCAGGGTGCGGTGATGACGGTGGGGCCGGCGTCGAAGGTGAAGCCGTCCTGCTTGAAGACGCTGGCGCGCCCGCCGAGCTGGGAGGTGGCCTCGACGAGGGTGACGCGGTAGCCCCGGGCGCGGAGGCGGATGGCGGCGGCGAGGCCGCCGAAGCCGCCGCCGACGACGACGGCGTGCTGTGAGGAGGGTGTAGCCATGGTGGGAGGGCTCCTGTGGAAGCGGCGCTCAGGCCGGTGTGGAGGAGAGGTCGGGGGTGCCTACGCCCAGGAGGGCGCGGGCGCTGAGATCGGGGTGTTGGATGAACTCGCCGCGTAGCGCCGCGCGGAGGTCGTCGGGGCAGCGGCGGTAGATCTTCCACAGCACCGGGATGAGCTGAGCAGGGCTCAAGGTGCGCGCAAGGTAGCCAGACCATGCGTCCTGGGGCAGCTGGAAGAAGGCGTCGAAGAAGGTGCGGGTCTGCGCGGCGTCGAAGCGCGTGGCGGCGCGCGCGCCGAGGAGGTGGAGGGCGTGGGTGCGCCGCGCGTGTGCGGGCCAGATGGCGTCCCAGGCGAGGTGAGCCACCTCGTCGGGATCGGGGCGCTCGGGGCGGAGGGCCGCGGCGAGGGCGTCCGCGACGCGTGGGGCGGCGTGGGCGGCGAGGTAGCCGAGCTGGTAGCCGGTGGCGGGGTGGATCATGCTGGCGGCGGCGCCAAAGGCGAGGGTGCGCTGGGTGGTGTCGGGGAGGGGGAGGTTCATGGGGATGGTGCAGCGCTCGACGGCCTCGGGTTCGCCCAGGAGGGTGACGCCCGTGCGTCGGAGCCTGGCGTGGAGGCGGTCGCGGAGGGTGGCGTGGGGGACGGCGGGGGACTGGATGAGGACGGTCTCCTCCAGGAAGTAGCGGTCATCGCCCAGGTGCATGGCGTAGAGGAAGGCGGGCTGGGGGTCGGGGCCGCTGAAGTCCATGAGGGTGGCCTGCTCGGGGGTGGGGAGGCCGGAGCCCTGGGCGCGGACGACGGCGCCCCAGGCGGTCTGCCAGGCGGTGGCGCGCGGCGCGGGGCCCTGGAGGAGCGCCCGGAGCGCCCCGCTGGCGTCCACGACCGCCCGCGCCCGGAGCGCGCGGCCCGAGGCGAGGCGGAGCGTGGCGCCGTCGCGCTCATGCTGGACCTCCAGGGCGCGATCGTCGAAGATGGCGTCCGGGCGGAGGGGCTGGAGGAGGAGGCGCTGGAGGCGCAGGTTGTCCAGCGTCGCGTAGCCCCACCGCAGGACGTGGCTGCGCGCGTCATCCAGGCGGACGCCGACGCGCGGCCAGGCGTGGGCGATGGCGTCATCCAGGCGCGCGGCGCGGACCTCCTCGGTCCAGGCGGCGTAGCGGGGCGTCCAGGGGGCCTCGGGGTGGGGAGCCACCACGGCGACCTCCAGGCCGCGTCGCGCCGCCGCCGCCGCGAGGAGGAGGCCCGCGGGTCCAGCGCCGGCGATGATCAGATCGAAGGTGGGGGTCATGGGCTCCTCCGGGTGCAGGTCCACCGACGTCTGGCTGGATGCCGACCTGCGCCTCAAGATGCGCGTCCCGCGGAGCGAACCTGCGCACGCTTGTGCGCATCTGAGTGGACGAGGTGACGACGTCGTGTCGCCCCCGAGGATATAGCAGAGATCTGGAGGATGAGGACACCATGCGGCGCATTCAACGAGGGTTCATCGCAGGGTGGGGCGTCGCGGCGCTCCTGCTCCTCCTGGGCGTTGAGGTCAGCGCCCAGGAGGGGGAGGCCTCCCTGAGCGGGCGCTGGGTCTATCTGGAGCAGATGACTACCGTGGCGGACCTGATGGTCCTGGGCGAGACCTACTCCACGCTGCGGGCCATCGCGCTCTACGATCTGGAGGAGGACGGGAGCCGCCTCCGCGGCCCCGGCGCGCTCTGCGACGTGGGGATGCGCACCGAGAGCCGCTTCATCCAGACCGTCCTGCCGCCGTCCTTCCGCCAGGCGGTGACCGCGCCGGAGCTGGAGCTGGAGCTGATCGGTGAGGGCGCCTCCCGCCGCGTCGCCCAGCCTCGCCAGGTCCGGGTCGTCGGGGCGCGCCTGAAGGACCCGGTCCGCGAGGCGCTGCCCACCCGCGCCGCCGATCCCCGGGTCGAAGATCAGGATCGCGACGGCCACCCGGGCGTGACCGTCCGGATCGAGGGCCTGGTCGAGGGCGAGATCTACCTGGTGCAGCGCCAATGGAACGAGCTGACGGGCGCGCTGAAGACGCCTGATCGCATCGAAGGGCAGCTCCGCTTCGGTCGGGAGGAGCGGGTGCTGGAGGCGACCCACAGCGCGCTGGAGGAGCCGCCGCCGGTCAAGTCGGTCTATCGGCGCAGCTTCTTCCGGCTGCTCCGCGTCCCGGCCCAGACGACGTGCGCCGAGGTGCAGGACGCGTTCAGCCGGTGACCCCCCCGGCCCCGTAACCTCCTGCTCGCTTCGCTCTCAGGAGGAACGGGGCCGGTCCCCCCCGTGACGGGGGGACACCGACGGGTCGCTGGGGGCGGTGAGGGAGGGGGGGCGAGCGCAGCGAGCAGATGGCGAGCGAGCGCAGCGAGGCGAGCGAGCCCCAGGCGAGCGAGGATCATGTCGG
>CAUJGC010000447.1 GCA_963169075.1 Myxococcota bacterium | reverse complement strand
GCGGGTCGCCCCGGTGCGGCGGCGCAGCCGCCGTCATCGCCGCCGCCGCGCTGGGCCTCGGGCTCGGGCTCGGGCTCGGGCTCGGGTTCGGGTTCGGGTTCGGGCTCGGGCTCGGGCTCGGGGGCGATGCAGCGTCCGTCGGCGCAGGTGCCTTCGCCGCAGGCGAGGAGGTCGCAGGGGTCGGCGGCGACGGCGACATCCACGAGGATGTCGTCGCCGTCGAAGCGGATGTTGGTCACGCTGACGCCGGTGAGGGAGCCGTCGTAGCGGTTGGAGGAGAGGGCCTTGTTGCTGGCGCCGAGGGGGTCGGTGTTGTCGGGGTCGGGCTCGAAGGCGTCGCCGGGGCGGAAGAGGTCGCCGTCGTCATCGCGCTTGAAGCCGGGCTTCTGAAGCTCGAAGAGGCCGTCGGCCTGCTCGTTCATGAGGAAGGGGTCCCAGGTGGGGCAGTTGAGGCAGCCGGGGCCCAGGCGGAGGGGCCAGCCGAAGTCGTTGGCCTTGGGGGCGCGCCGGGTGTTGACGTGGTAGATCGCCAGGCCGCGGCGGGTGATGTCGCCGTCGATGTAGTCTTCTCCGACGCGGCCGCGGTTCTCGATGATGAAGCTCTCGGTGCCTGCGGGGTTGAGCTGGACGGCGTCGGCGGAGTGGGAGGCGGGGCGGAGGCGCACGTCGGTCATCGACTGGCCGGGGCCGAGCTGGATGGGCTGGCTCCAGCCTGCCTTGGCGCGGCTCCAGGCGTCCACCGCCGGGGGCGGCGTGCTGTAGTACCACGAGCCCATATGGCTGTACATCAAGCCCTTTGATTTATCAGATTCATCGTAGAGGTCTGCCCAGCCGAGGAGGTGTCCGAACTCATGGACGGCGACGGCGGCGGAGTCGGACATGCCGATGATGTTGATCTGGGTGTCGTCGAGGGTGGGCGGCCCGCCGTCGCGGAGGGCGAAGAGGGGGATGCCGTAGCCGCCGAAGTCCACGTTGTGGATGAGGAGGACGCCGTCGGTCCAGCCGTCGGGTGCGCCGTCGGGTCCGTTGACATCGTAGTCCTGGAAGTTGACGCCCAGCTCCTCGTCGGCGCGTCGGAGGAAGTCGTCCATGATGGCGATGCCGACGTCGAGGGTGCGGAGGATCTCGTTGGCGTCGCTGCCGAGGCCGCGGGGGATGGCGCACTCTTCAAAGCCGGCGTAGTCCTCGGGGAGGGGGCAGGCGTCGTAGACGAGGGGGCCGACGACGGTGGCGTGGGGGGTGAAGGCGCCCTGGCTCATGCGGTGGTAGAAGTCGGTGAAGCGCAGCTCGCCGGGTGGTCCGGGCTCATCGGAGAAGAAGGCGCGGAGGGCGTCCATGTCGTGCTCGGGGAAGCCCTCGACCTGGACGACGAGGACGAGGACGCGTGAGTCTCCGCGGTGGGGGACCTTGTTGGCGCCGACGTCATCGGTGCGGGTGAAGTGGTCGATGAAGTCAGCCTGCGCGGTCGCGGGCCAGGCGAGGGCTGCGGCGAGGGTGGGGAGGAGGAGGAGGGTTGAGCGGAGGCGCCGAGGCAGCATGGGGTGGGGGCTCCCGAGCAGGGGCCGGAGGCGTCGCGGTGGGGAGGGCGGCGTCTGCGGCGTCGTCGATCTGCGTGGGAGGTTAGCAGGTTCGCGCGGTGTGCGGGAGGGGGGCGGGGGAGATCAGGCGGGTCGGTGGGCCTGGAGCCAGGCGGTGGCGGCGCCGAGGTTGTCGTGCTGGCTGGGGTGGAAGCCTGGGCGGAGGTAGTCGAGGAGGCCGCTGGCGAGGCGCTGGGGGATGCCCTGGCGCCAGAGGTGCCGCGCGGTGTGCCCTGGGGCTCGGGGGTGGGGGGTGGCGTCCTGGGCGGGGCTCGGGGGTGGGAGCTTGCGGTCCTGGGCGGCGAGGTCGAGGTAGGCCATGACCCAGAAGCCGAGGAGGACGGTGACGGCCATGCCGAGGCCCTGGAGTCGGAGGGCGTAGCTGGGATCGACGCGGAGGAGGAGGTCGTAGGTGACGCACTTGTGCTCGATCTCCTCGGCGGCGTGCCAGAGGAGGAGGTCGCGCAGCTCGGGGTGGGCCTCGGGGAGGTCGGTGGCGAGGGCGAAGTCACCGAAGATGGCGGTGAAGTGTTCGAGCGCGGCGGTGGTGGCGAGGCGGAGGCGCGGCGCGGCGGCGGGTTCGATGCGCTTGTAGGCGAGGTCGTCGTAGCGGTCGAGGAAGGAGGCGAGGCGGAATCCCTGGGCTTCGAGGATCTGGAAGAAGCGCTCGTGCTCGATGCCGTGTCGGACCTCCTGGGCCATGAAGCCGCGGAGCTGCTCCAGGAGGACGGGGTCGTCCTGTGCGGCGTCGAGGAAGGCGCGGGCGGAGCGGATGAAGAAGCGCTCCCCGAGGGGGAAGAGGAGGTTGAGGCTGTTGACGAGGAGGGTGAGGGTGCGGTGTCCGCCCATCCAGTAGCGTGGGAGGGAGGTGGAGAAGGGGACGGGGGTCTTGCGGGGTCGGATGGTGAGGTGGTGCCAGGGGTTGGGTGCGGGCGCGTTCATGGGGCCTCCGGCGGGCGAAGCGGCGCGGAGGGGGTGGGGCGCCGCGTGTTGAACCTCGTTCAATAGTGGCCCTTGTTGAATGAAAGTCAATAAGGAGGCGCGTCGGGGTTGAGGGCGTAGGCGCGTCGGAGGAGGGGCTTGAGCTCGGCGTCGTCGATGCGTCGGTCGGCGGTGGCGGCGAGGGTGGCGGTGAGGAGGTCGTTGAGGGGGAGGGTGCGGAGGTGGGGGAGGTTGTCGGGTTGGAGGGCGGTGTCGAGGGCGCGGAGGAGGTGTTCGCGCTGGGGTCCCGGCTCGCAGGCTTCGACGCGGGCGCGGAGGGTGTGGAGGTGCTGTGCGCGTCCGCTCTGGAAGCCGCGCTGGAGGTGGTCTTCGGGGCAGGTGCAGGCGGCGAGGAGCGCAGCGAGGAGCGTACAGGATAAAAATACAGCCATACGCTTATCCTGTATGGTGGGGCGCGGCGCTGAGTTTGAGCCCGTCTGGATCGGGATCTGTCGTCTTGGCATGGCGGGTGCTTTGGTTGGGGGCAGGGCGCTGCGGCGCCGCTGACCGACCCACCATGCAAGAGGAGGCCGCCATGAACAAGACCCTGAAGCCGAGCGCGCGAATCACCTCGATCTGGACGACCCTGACCCTGTGCGCGCTGGCCGTGGCGGCGGTGGCCTTCACCTGCCGGGTCGCGGCGGCGTGCGACGACGAGCCGCAGGAGGTGGTGGTGACGAGCCCCCGCGCGGTGATCGGGGTCGATCTGCCGGAGGCCGACGAGGAGACCATCCAGCGCTGGACCGGGTGGATGGCGCGGCTGGAGCACATCCTGCCGGAGGGCGGCTCGGTGCAGGTGGACGCCTGGGAGAGCGACATCCACCTCTGCGCAGGGGAGGCGGCGTGCTGGACGCTGCGGGACGCCTACACGGGCGCGGGGCCGGAGGAGGTGTTCTACGCGGTGGCGCGCGCCCTGCGGGTGCCCACGGCTGGTGTGCGCTGGCTGGAAGGCAAGGACTACGCCGCGTGGACGGTGCAGGTGGCCTCGACGCCGTGGTGGGAGGCCGCGCATCGGCTCTCGGACCAGGTGGCCCCGACGGAGGCGTTCATGGGGTTCGGAGGGGCCGGGCGCGGGACGGTGGTGACGCGCGAGGGGCGCGATCGGTGGACCTATCAGGTGATCACCGGGATCTACCTCAAGCGCGCCGACGCCGAGCGGGCGCTTGAGGTGCTGCGGGCGGAGGGCCGTGAGGGCTACGTGCGCCGCCTGGACAGCGCCGAGGAGCGCGTGGAGTGCCCGCTGTGAGCGTTGCGCGCTATTTCGCCTTCCATGAGCCGCCGCTCCAGATCAGCACCTTGCCGCTGGACTCGAGCTTGCGCTCCACCTGGCCGCCTTTGACCGTCCAGGACTCGTCCCAGGCGTCGTCCCGGTTGTGATCCACCTTGGCCCGATCCCAGGTGCCGTTCTTGTCGTCGTCGTAGACGTTGATCTTGGGGCCAGCGCCGCGCTTCAGGTCCTTGATCTTGTCCGTGGTCGCGCGCTGGTGGAGGAGGAGGTCGGCCAGGTCGGCCAGCTCGGGCGCCGAGTCCGCCGCGCGGCGGCGGGTGGGCGCCTTGGCGCCCTCGCCGCCCTCCCAGGCCGAGCCCGTCCAGCGCTGGCGGCCGTCGTCGCGCGTCCAGACGCCGCTCTTGCGCACCCACTGGTCATCCCAGGTGTCGTCGCGGTCGCGGTCGATCTTGATGCGATCCCAGGTGGTGTCGCCGGTGTCCTCGTAGATGTTGACCTTGACCGCGCCGGGGAGGGCGTCCTTGAGCTTGCCCTTCGGGGTGGCCTGGCCGTCGGCCAGGGCCAGGATGCGGGCGTCATCGACGCGGGATGACGCTGGCGCGCCGCGCCGCGTCGGGGCGCGGCGCGTGGCGGTGACCCGGGGCGCCTCGGCGGCGGCCTGATCCTCCTCCTCCTCCTGGGCGGCGTTCACCCCCCAGAAGCCGCAGCAGCCCAGGAGCGACACCGCGCCGAGGGCCAGGAGCCCGTTACGGACGTGCTGGTAGCGGATATACATCGTCGATCTCCTCTTCGTAGCCGTCGCCGCCGCGGGGGCGGACGCCTTCGATCATGCCGCGGTGGATGGGCACGGTGCAGGTGCAGTGGGTGTAGGGGCAGAGGGCGGGCTCCTCCAGGAGCGTGATCCCCTCCAGGAACGACCCCAGCCGGGCCTTCCCCCCCGGCAGGCGGCTGGCCGGGTAGCATCGGTAGGCCTCGCCGCTGGACTTGATCACGAGGTAGTGCATCCCCGCCCAGCAGAGGCGGCCCCGGAAGGAGGGAGCGATCTCGCCGGTGCGGTTGTGGCCGCCCAGCGCCAGGAGGATGTCGCGCTCCTCGGGGGTGTAGGCGCGGACGCTGCCGTGGAGCTTCTCGGGCTGGACCTTGAAGGGGATCTGGCGCGCGGCGAAGAGGGGGGCGACCTCGTCGCGGAGCTGGCGGAGGCGGGCGGGGGTGGCGACGCTGGTGACGCAGACCTGGGCGCCGTGGTCGCGGGCCCAGGGCATCACCAGGGCCTCCAGCTTGTCCGCGAAGGCGTCGGGCGCGTCGTACTCCAGGTGGAGGCTGGCGGCGAAGACGTGCAGCGCCCCGGCGGTGGCCCGGAGGAAGGCGTCGAGCTTGCGCGGCGAGGCGGAGAGGTTGGTCTGGACGGAGACGAGGTGTCCGCGCTCGACGAGGCCGGCGGCGATCTCGTCGAGGCCGGGCTGCTGGAAGGGTTCGCCGCCGGAGAGCTTCACCTCCCAGGCGCCGGGGAGGCGGCCGAAGGCCGCCAGGTAGGCCTCGATCTCCTCCAGGCGGTAGGTGCGGGCGGGCATGAAGCGCTGGGTGCAGTAGGAGCAGCGGTAGTTGCAGGTGTCGTTGATGTTCCAGCTGACGACCCCGCGGACCTCCCGCCCGAGGAGGCGCAGCGGCGGCAGCGGGCTGCGGCGCTGGGCGAGGAGGGCGTCAAAGCTCATCGAAGCGCCCTCCGTGTCGGATGACGCCCCGGTTGGCGGGGACGGTGCAGGGGCAGATGTCGAAGGGGCAGGGGGCGCCCTGGAGGCGGCGCCGGAAGGTGCCGTCGGCCAGGTTGCCGAGGTGGGCCGGGTCGCCGGGCTCGGCGTTGCGCTTGGCGGTGCGGCAGCTCCAGGCGTCGCCGCGCTGGTCCACGACGAAGTACCAGGCCCCGGCCTCGCACCAGACGCCCTGGTAGCTGGGGGCGCGGTTCACCTCGGCGGGATCGCGGGCGTCGCCGGTCAGGGCGCGGATCTGGGCCAGCTCCCGGGCGGAGTAGGGGTAGAGGCCCGCGCCGACCTTCATCCACTGGGGGAAGAAGCAGAAGCCTGCGGCCTCGACGGCCTCCTTGACGGGGCCCAGGGCCTCCAGGCGCCCCGGCACCAGGACGGCGTTGACGACGAAGGAGCTGCGGGGGTTGTGGCGGGCGCGGGCCTCGCGGTAGGCGGCGGCCTTCTCCAGGAAGGCGCTCGGGTCGGTGTGCTCCAGGTGGAGGCTGGCGCTGGTGATGCGGAGACGCTCGCCGGTCAGCTCGCAGACCCGCTCCAGGATGTGGAGGGGCGCTGAAAAGTTGGTTAAAAACGATATATTATGTGATGTTTTTTCAATTAAATCCGGGATGATCCAGCGCGAGAAGCCCGCGAAGGCGAAGGGCTCGCCCCCTGACATCTTGATCTCCCAGACCCCCGGCAGCGCCGCGAGGCCCGCGACGATGGCGCGGGCGGTGCCCTCCTCGGGGGCGCCCACGCGGCGGGCCGGGGACTGGATGCAGTAGGTGCAGTCGTAGTTGCAGCGCCCCGCCACCTGCCACTCGACGGTGGGCTGGAGGTCGTCGAAGGGCGGCCGCGCAGGCGGGCGCTCCAGCCAGCGGACCAGCGAGGACCACCACGGGGCGTTCATGGCGCGCCCTCCCCGCGCCCGATCAAGGCGCGCCAGGCGGGCTCCCCCAGCTGCTCCTTGAGGCGCTGGGACCACTTCACGTTCTGCTTGAACTTGCCGCACTGGTCGCAGCCGGGGAAGTAGCGCCCCGAGCGCACAATGTCCCGGAGCCCCTGCCAGGAGGCGCCGCGCCACAGCGCGCCGAAGTCCACCGGCCCCTCCGCCGGGAGCCCCCCCGCGCGGACCTTCGGGTTGCAGCAGAAGAGGACGTCCCCCTCCACGGTGACGCGGGCGTAGAGGTAGCCCATGAAGCAGCCGATCTCCTCGATGGGGGCGGTGCGGTGGGAGGTGGGGTCCACCTGGAGGGCGAAGGCGTCCAGGTCGGTGGGGATGCCGTAGGCGTGGGCGAAGCCCATCGCCCGGGGGATGAGGTCGTAGAGGAGCCCCTCCTTCTGGTCGGGGGTCAGCGCGACGGCCTCGGTGCCGTTGGCGAGGGAGGCGAGCTTGAAGTTGATGCGGGCGGCGGGGTACTCGCGGGCGAAGTGGACCATGTCCACGAGCTGATGGGCGTTCTGGGCGTTGATGACCTGGACGTGCTTGGGGCGGAACCCCCGCTCCCGGAGCCCCTGGAGCTGGCGCAGGAGCGTCGCCCAGCCGTCCGGACGCGGGTGGGCGTGGAAGGCGTGCCAGACGGGCTCGGTGACGCCGCAGATGGAGGTCAGCAGCTCCAGCCGCCCGCCGGAGGCGAAGGCCCGCGCCTGATCCAGCAGCAGGAGGTTGGTGATGATCGTCACCTCCAGGCCGGCGCGGTGGGCGATGGCGATCATGTCGTAGACGGCGGGGTTCAGCAGGGGCTCCCCCATGCCGGAGAGGATGATCGCCTCCAGCCCGCCCAGCGCCAGGAGGCTCTCCAGCGTGGCCTCGAAGCGATCCAGCGCGAGCTGCTTGCGCTTCCAGAGGGCCGAGGGCACCCGCGCGGCGACCAGGTGGGGGCTGTGATCCCAGCACGTCGTGCAGCGGGTGTTGCAGGCGTTGGCGAGGTCGAAGTGGACGGTCTGGGGGCCGATCCGGGGCTGGCCCGCCAGGAGCCCCTTGACGCGGTCGCGCCGCCAGGCGCGTCGGGTGGCCTCATCCGGTGCGCTCATCGCAGCCCCTCCAGCCAGCCCCGGAGGACCTCCGGGGTGATGCGTCGCTCGGTGAACTTCAGGGCCCGCAGGCTCCCCAGCGCCGCCTCCAGCGGCAGGGATCGGGCCGCGGCCCGGTCCAGCGTGGCGTGGACCAGCGCGAAGGCCGGCGCCGCCGCGCACTCCGTGATCCGGGGGAAGATGCGGTAGAGCTGGGCGACGTCGGCGGCGCTCCAGCCCGGCGGCGGCTGCCGCTCCAGCAGGCTCAGGAGCTGCTCCAGCACCTCGCCGGTCCACGCCGCCCAGTCCTCGCTGGCCTCCTGGGTCAGCGGGTGCTTCTTGAGGGCGCTGTCCACCAGCGCCAGGAGGACCTCCACGCCGCCCGGCGTGGACTCGGCCCTGGCCAGGAGGCGCCCCAGGGCGCCCTGGACGCGGCGGAGCGCCGCGGCCTCGGGGGTCTGGCCTGCGGCCTGGAGGACCGCCGCGGCGACCTCGGGGGCGAGCTGCCCCAGGAGCGCCTGGAAGGAGGGCTGGGCGTGGAGCATCCCCCACCGCGCCTGCGGCACCAGCTGCGGCAGCCACCGCGCCATCAGCGCCGATCCCTCCGCCCCCAGCGCCTCGAAGGCGCGGGCCACCTCCGCGCTCACCACCCCCGAGGCCCACCCCAGCGCCGGCTCACCATAGACCCCCGCCAGGAGGGCCCGGGCGCAGCGCGCGGCGCCGTTGTCCGGCAGGAGGGCCGCCTGGGCCGCCTGCATGGCCGCCCGCCCCTCCATCGCTGCTTGAAGTGAGCGATGTATGTCTTGAATATCGTCAAGATCTCTCAGCTCGACGCAGGCTCCTGCCTGCGCGGCCCGCGCGATCCGCTCGCCCTGGTCGTCGGCCACCTTCTCCTGCGCGAAGAAGAGGGCCGGCACCCGCGCCAGGAGCAGCTCGTGGAAGGTGTTGTAACCCCCCGCCGAGATCGCGGCGTCGCACGCGCCAAAGTAGCGCGACACCTGCGGATCGGTGAACCACACCACCCGCTCGCCGCCCAGGCGGCGGCCGCTGTAGAGCGGCCCCGCGCCCACCAGCGCCCAGGCCCCGGGGAGCGCCTGGATCGCGGCGACCAGGCGCTCCAGGGCGGCCTCGCTGCCGGGGTCGCCGCCGCCGCCTGCGCTGACGTAGATCAGCGTCGCCTCAGGCGGCACCCCGAGCCGCCGACGCGCCTCCGCCCGCCCCAGCACCTCGTCCGGCTCGAAGCTCAACACCTCGCCGCTGAACGCCACCCGGCCCGCCTCGACGCCGGGGGGCGGCTGGTGATCAAAGACCTCGGGGGCGTGGGGCACCACCACCGTGGGGTAGAGCCCCAGCGCCGCGCGGTAGATCGGGCGCCGCGCGTACTCCGGCTTCACGCGCCGCAGGATGAACGCCTTGCGGAAGGGGCCATCCAACACCTGGAGCAGCTCGTCGAAGCTCCCCGAGGGGAAGGTGTCCACCACCAGCAGATCCGGCGACAGCACCCCGAGCGTCTGCCAGATGAAGTGCCGCGCCAGGCGCCGGTACTCCAGCATGTCCATCCCCGCCTGGCGCACCACCGTCTTGCTCGGCACCTTGAAGGAGGCGAACCCCGCCTCCAGCAGCACCCCCGTCGCCTCCGAGGAGGAGAGGAAGAGGATCTCCGGCGGGCGCTCCTCCAGCACCGCCAGGTAGCGCCGCATCCAGCGCGCCACCGCCAGCAGGCGCGTGATGTGCCCCATCCCCGCCCCGTTCACCGCATAGAAGACCACGCGCCGCACCTTCGCCACCGCTCACCTCCTCACGACGCATCCCCGAAGGCCAGATCCTCGCCGCCACCCGACCCCAGCGCGTCCGCCAGCGCGTCGGCGGCCACGTCCATCGCCAGCGCCGCCGCCAGCGAGGAGGTGTCGCCGTGGTGGTCGTGGTGGACCGTGTGGTGGACCGTGTGATGGTGGTGGTGGTGCCAGGGGGACTCGTAGGTGCGGTGGTTGAAGCGGGGGTGGGTCATGCGGAAGACCCGGACCTCGTAGATGTCGTCGCCCGGCGCGCCGCCGGTCATGAGATCCCACCAGAGGTAGTCCTCGGTGAAGCTGCCCTTCTGGTATTTGTTGAAGCCGCCCAGCCGCTCGCGCATGGAGGCGAAGCGCATGTGGCGCTTCTGCCAGCTCTCCTGCTTGAACGTGTTCATTTTTGTGATATCCACGTCGCTGACGTGCTTGTATTTCCGCTCCAGCTTGTAGATCTTCTGGCGGAGGCGGGAGGCGTCCTGCTCGGTCTTCTGGAGGAGGGGGCGGAGGCGTCGCTCGCGGATCTCCCCGAGGTACTGGAGCTGCTTCTGGAGTCCGGCGCTCTTCTGGAGGAAGATGACGAGGTGCTTGTCCTGGGCGGCCAGCGCGACGCGGGTGTCGTTGGGGAGGGCTTCGAGGTGGTCGTTGACGGCGTCCCCGAGGGCGGCGTACATGGCCTGGAAGAGGCGGGTGGGGGTCTGCTCCAGCTCCGCGCGCCGGGCGGCGAGCTGGAGGAGGTGCTGCCTGCGGGCCTCCTGGCTGTCCCAGAGCTCGAAGATGGGGGCGGCCTCTCCCCAGAGGGTGGTCCAGGCGTCGCGGAGGGCGGCGGGGGTCGGGTAGCGGGCGCCGGGCTGGGACCTCTCCAGGGCGGCCATGAGGAGGGAGACGGCGCGCCAGTCGCGGAGCCAGCCGAAGAAGCCTGCGCTGTAGCGGGGCTCGAAGAAGCCGCGCGCGCGGAGGGCCTGGAAGTGGGGGTTGACGCGCCAGCGGCTCACCTGGTCGCGGAGGCGCTCGTAGACCTCGCGGATCTCGTCCTGCTCGTCCTGGAGCTGGCGCTGGTAGAGGTCGTTGTGGGCGGCGTCGGGGTCGAGGAGGAGCTGGGCGAGGTCGGCCTGGGACTGGCGGAGCTGGTCTTCGAAGCCGCGCTTGATGGGGAGGAGGCTGGGGTAGCTGAGGCGCTGCTCCAGGGCGCGGACCTCGTCGTCGCTGACCTCTCCGAGGAGGTAGCTGGCCAGCTCCAGGCGGTTCTTGCGTCGCAGCTCCTCGACGCGCTCGCGCTCCTGACCGTAGCGAGCGTCCTCTTCGCGGAGGAGGCGGATCTGCTCGTTGAGGAAGTCCAGGCGTCCGCGGGCGGCGCGCGCCAGCTCGTAGGTGGTGGCCATGCGTCGCTAGGCCTCCATGCCCCAGCGGAGCTGGGCGCTGTTGGCGCGGGCGGCCTGGCCCCAGCGCCGCATCCGTGCCAGCTCGTCGTCGTCCATGGGGCCGCGCTGGAGGGCGGTGAGGTTCGCCTCGAGTTCTTGAAGGGAGGCGGGGCCGGTGAGGACGAGATCGACGTGGGGGTTGGTGAGGGCGAAGCGGTAGCAGTCTCCGGCGTCGAAGGCGGGCTCGGTCCAGCCGGGGGGCGTCTGGAGGAGCTTGCCCCAGGCGGTGGCGGTGTAGGCGAGGAGGGCGGGCTGTCGCCTGGCGAGGTGGGGGAAGATGTCGTGCTCGGCGCCGGGGTGGGCGGCGTTGTAGCGGACCATGAGGAGGTCGAGAGGGGAGTCTTCTGCGAGCTGTCCGGCGCGGGGGCGGTCGTGGATGGAGACGCCGATGGCGCGGGCGAGGCCCTCCTCGCGGAGCTTGACCAGCTCCTCGACGACGGCGGGCCGCCAGGCGGAGGTCTTCCCGAGCCAGAAGAGCTGGAGGACGTCCACATAGTCGGTGCGGAGGACCTTGCGGACCTCCTCGACGTGCTTGCGGAGGGCGCCTGGGAAGAAGCCGAGGGTGGGGCCGGTGGCGAGGACGTAGCGCTCGCGGTCCTGGGCGAAGGCCTCGCGGAGGGCGGGGGTGACGGCGCGGTGCTTGGGGGTCCAGAAGACGTATTGCGGCCCCAGCTCCAGGGCGCGGCGGAAGCCGTCGGCGTCGATCCCGTAGTTCCCCGCGAGGCCGAGGCGGTGCAGGCGCCGCTGGCCGAGGCCGCGCACCTCGCGGTGTGTGAAGTCCTGGCTCATGTCTCCCTCCGCGCTGCGTCGTTCGTGTCGAACGCAGCGCGGCATCCTAGCGCGTGCGGCGCGCGGCGTCCAGCGCGGCGAGGGCTCACTCGGGGCGGGGTGTGAGGTGCTTGATCAGCGCGGTGCAGCCGTCGATGACGACGCCGTTGGGGTCATCGGCGCGGTCCAGGAGGACGATCAGCTCCTCGCCGTCGCGCAGCTCCTCAGGCGAGGTGTCGCAGTCGTTGCCGCGTCTCAGGGGGATGGCGCTGATGTAGACCTGGCCCTGGAGGACGCGGAGGACCTCCAGGGTGACGTCGTGGCGCGGGAGGAGGCGGTTGGGTGAGGGCGCGGGGGTGGTGTGGACGCGGACGTGGACGTGGATGGGGTGCAGGGCCTGCTCCAGCTCGAAGGGGCGCGGGTAGTCGCAGTCGCAGGCGTCGGCGGGCGCAGGCGAGGCGAGGAGAGCGAGGAGGGCGAGGGGGAGGAAGGCGAGGGAGGCGAGGCGGGTCGAGGTCATGGTGGCTCCGGTCGGGGTTTCGGGTCGGGGCGACGCAGCGCCCATAAGAGGTTCCCAACGCAGGGGTCGGCTGTTAGTTTCAAGAGGAGCGTGGGCTGCGGTGCGCTGGGCCGGGAGGTTGCGCGGTGAGACATCAAGCTGCCGGGGTGCTCTTGTTCATGGCCTTGGCGCCGCTGGGGCTGCTGCCGTTGGCGGCCGCGCTGGAGGTGCACCGCGACAGCGAGGTCATCCTCTGGCTTCTGGTGGTGATCTGGGCGGTGGTGCTGCCTGGGGCAGCGCTGCGGGTC
>CAUJGC010000446.1 GCA_963169075.1 Myxococcota bacterium | reverse complement strand
CTGGCCTCGGCTGCGGCGGACGCCGCGGCGCACGCCGCGGTCGGAGAGCCCATGATCGCAGGCGGCATGGGCGTCGAGCCCAGCGACGCGGCGCCTGCCGCCGAGGAGGCCGCCGAAGAGGCCGCTGCCGCCGCTGCTGCGATGGCCGCTGCCGCCGCCATCGCCGCCGCGGCCCCCGCCGCCGAGGAGCCCGCCGCCGAAGAGCCCGCCGCGGAGGCCGCCGCGGAGGCCGCCGCTGCGGCGGCCGCTGCGGCGGTGGCGGCAGCAGCTGTGACGGCTGCGCCCGTCGCCCAGCCCGATCCGACCCCTGCGGTGGCCGCTGCCGCGGCCAGCGCCGCCGCCAGCGCCGCAGCGTCCACTCCCGACGCCGCGCCTGCCCGCCCGGCAGCCGCGTCGCCCCCGGCCGAGAAGAGCGGCGGCATGGGCATCGGGACGATCCTCCTGATCCTCGTGGTCCTGGGCGCGGTGGCGGCGGCGGTGGCCTTCGTCGTGTTGGGCGGGAAGTAGCGCGCCCCTCCGCACGTTGGAGCCGTGTCTGTGCTTGCAGCGTCGCCAGGAGGCCCACCAGACCATGAGCAGCGCCGAGTTCGAGTATCTTGAGGAGGGCACCCTCCTCGGGGGGCGCTACCAGATCCAGCGCCCCCTGGGCGCTGGGGCCATGGGTGCTGTCTATCAGGCCATCCACACCGTCACGCGCCAGCAGGTCGCGGTGAAGGTCCTCTTCCGCCACGTCGCCGCCGCGATGGGCGGCGTGGAGCGCTTCCGGCGCGAGGTCCGCGTCGCAGGCTCCATCAAGCACCCCGGCGTCGTAGAGATCACCGACGCCGGGGAGGACAACGGCCTCCTCTTCTACGCCATGGAGCTGCTCGAAGGGGCGCCGATGGATGTCTGGCTCGCCCGGCAGCCCCCCCGCGAGGAGGCGCTGGAGATCCTGCTGGAGGGCGTGGACGCCCTCGCTGCGGTCCACCGCGCCGGCGCCGTCCACCGCGACATCAAGCCCGAGAACTTCTTTGTCCTCCGCCACCCGCGCGGGCCGCGGGTCAAGCTCCTCGACTTCGGCATCGTCCGCGACGGGGAGGCCATGCGGGCGACCCAGACGGGGTACACCCTCGGGACGCCGCTCTACATGGCCCCGGAGCAGGCGCTCAACCCCAGCGAGGCCCAGCCCAGCGCCGACGTCTGGTCCCTCGGCATCATGCTCTACGAGATCCTGTGCGGCGAGGCGCCCTTCCTGGGGGAGACCGCGCAGGCGGTGTGCATCCGGTCGATCCAGGAGGAGCACGCGCCGGTGCTGGAGCGCGCCCCGGACACCCCTCCCGCGCTGGCTGCCTTCGTCGATCGCTGCCTCGCCAAGCACCCCGACGCGCGCCCCGCCGACGCCAGCGCGTTCTACGCCGAGCTTCAGGTCGCCCTCCGCGCCCCTGCGCCGCTTGAGCCCACCTCCCTCCCCGAGCCCGAAGACCTCGACCTCCCCCCCGCTGGCCCGCCGCGCGGGCTCCTCATCGCCCTCGCCGCCCTCGCCTTGCTTATCACCGGGCTCACCGTCGCCCTCGTCCTCTCGATGTCCCCCGAGGAAGACGCCCCCGAGCTGGACCCACGCGACTCCGCTGCGGCGCTGGATGCCCCGGTGACGCCGCCCGCCTCCGCAGCGCCGCAGACCGCTGCGGAGCCCCTGGCCGCTGCGGAGCCGCCCGCCTCAGCCCCCCTCCCCGCCGAAGCCCCTTCGGCCCCGGACCCGGACGCCGAAGCTCCTTCGGCGGAGGCCCCCCCGGACGAAGCCGCTTCGGCGCAGCCGACCTCGGCCTCCAGCGCGGCGCCTGCGGACGCGCGCCGCTCGTCACCGCCCGAGGTCAGCCGCCGCGCGGCCCCGGCCAGCGCCGAAGCCCCCCCGACCTCCGCCGCCCAGGCTCCCCCGGCCGAGCTGGCGCCTGCGGCACCCCCGGCCTCCACCGCGCCGCCCTCCACCGCGCCGCCCGCCACCGCGCCGCCCGCCACCGCGCCGCCCGCCAGCGCACCTCCGGCGACCGCGCCTGCATCTCCCAAGGCGGCTCCACCTGCCACCGCGGCGCCCCCTGTGCAGGACGCCGCTCCGCCAGCGACCGCAGCACCCAAGCGCCGTGGCTCGGGCTTCGTCACCTTTTGATCCAGGCCACCCACCCCATGCGTCACACCCCACGCCTCCTCGTCGCTGCTGCGCTCCCGCTGGCGCTGCTCCTCATCACGAGCGCCGCTCAGGCCTCACCCTGGCTCCTCGCCCCGGGCGAGATCGCCGTCATCGGACGCTGGGATCTGGAGTCCGCCGATGAGGAGTTCCTCGATGACGAGGGCGAAGCGCAGTCCTTCCCGCTGCGCGGGCGCTACCGCGCCTCGACCTTCACCACAGGGGTCCGCTACGGCGTCGTGGACGGCTGGGAGGTGGAGCTGTCCATCCCCATCCGCAACATCACCTACACCTCCGATCCCGTCATCCTCCTCCCCACCGAGGCCACGGGTCAGGAGGCCCTCGACTTCTACCAGAACAACGTCATCGATCTCTCCCGCAGCGTCGTCGGCGTCGGAGACGTCCAGCTCGCCGGGCGCTACCAGCTCTTCCGGGGCGTCGTCCCGACGGCGCTGGAGCTGCGCCTCAAGACGCCCACCGGCTACGGAAGCCCGGCGGGCACCTTCGGAGAGCGCCCCGAGTCCCGTGAGGACTTCATCCAGAACATCGCCACCTACGTCCGCCCCGAGAACGTCACCGACGACGTCACCCTGGGCGACGGCCAGCTCGACCTCTCGCCGGGCGTCCTCATCGGCTGGGCAGCCTCCACGGGCACCTTCGCCCGCCTCGACACCGCCTACCGCCTCCGCTTCGGGGGCGCGGGCGACCAGATCGCCGCCAGCGCCCGCGTCGGGCAGCTCTTCCGGGAGCGCGTCCTGCTCTATGGTGGCGTAGACTTTGAGAAAGCTGTCCAGAAGGGCCGCGTCATCGGCATCAGCGTCGCGGCCTTTGACCCGGAGCTGCCCGCCTCCGAGTACGACAGCACCGACAACCTCAACCTCCGCGAGGTCACCCTCGACCGCGACCGCCTCGTGGTCGCAGGCGGCGCCATCCTCCGCCTCACCCCCGAGGTCGAGCTGAACCTCGGCTACGGGCACACCGTCTGGGGGCGCAACACCGCCGTCACGCAGGTCTTCTCGGTGGGCCTGGGGCTCCGGACCTCCCTCTGGGACGCCCCCGCCGAGTAGCGCCGCCGCTAGATCGAGAAGAGCGCCACCCCGGCCACGATCATCCCGCACCCCACCAGGCGCCCCGGCGTCAGCGGCTCCTTCAAGAAGAAGCGCGCCAGGAGCACCACCAGCAGGTAGTTCAGCGAGGTCCACGCCGCCACGGTCTTCAGCTCCAGGCGCTGGTAGGCGAACACCGTCAGCACCGTCACGACCCCCATCAGCCCATACCCCCCCAGCGTCCACGGGCTCATGAACGCCCGCACCGCCGAGCCCTGGCTGCTGGCGCCCCGCTTCATCAGGATCTGGCTGCACGGCCCCAGGAGGATCGAGCCTCCCAGCGCCGCGATGTGAGGCCACAGCTCGCTCATCCCGCACCCTCCACCGCCGCCTGGCGTCCGATGACCGCGACCCCGGCCACGATCAAGACGATCCCCCCCAGGTGGTTCCAGGCGATCTCCTCCTTGAAGATCAGCCACGCCCAGAGCAGGTGCAGCGTGAAGATCAAGCTGCTGATCGGGTAGGCCACCGAGAGCGGGAAGCGCCGCAGGACCAGCATCCACGCCACCGCCTGCGCCCCCAGCGCCACCAGGCTCAGCACATACCACGGGTTGATCACCATCCCCAGCGCCGCGCCGTCCGCGCTGGTGAGCCCGGCCTGCTTCGAGCAGACCGCCGCCGCCGACTGAAGCAGGATCGACGCGACCAGCGCCGCGATCCCCAGCCCGCGCGAGGTCTTCGCTGCCTTCGCCTCGCTCATCCCTGCACCTCCGGCGCGTCGCGCCGTCGCTCCACGCGCATCCGCACGCCCTCCTTCGGCCGCAGCGTCACCGCAGGCAGCAGCGCCGG
>CAUJGC010000445.1 GCA_963169075.1 Myxococcota bacterium | reverse complement strand
GGGGGGGACCGGCCCCGTTCCGCCGATGAAGCGAAGCGGAGTCGGCGGTTACGGGGCCGGGGGGGTTGCCGTCACGGGGGGGACCGGCCCCGTTCCGCCGATGAAGCGAAGCGGAGTCGGCGGTTACGGGGCCGGGGGGGTCACTCCACGACGATCATGACCTGGGTGGAGTCTTTGGAGCCGCGGTCGTCGAGGATGGAGAGGGTGATGGTGTACTCGCCGGGGTCATCCCAGGTGTGCCAGGCCTGGGGGCTGAGGGCCTCGAAGTAGGGGGTGCCGTCGCCGCAGTCGAAGATGTAGGCGGCGACGACGCCGTCAGGGTCTTCGGAGCCGCTGGCGTCGAGGAGGACCGGGCGCCCGGCGCGTGCGCGCAGGGGCGCCTCCAGGCGGGCCAGCGGGGCGTCGTTCGGCCCCGCCGAGGCAGGCGTCACGTCCTCGCCGCAGCCGGTCGTGAGGGCCGCCGCTGCGAGGAGGAGGGCGGAGGAGGCGAGGAGGTGACGCCGCATCGGTTCAGCCCGCGGTGGGAGGGAGGTACTTGTTGATGAAGAGGCCGTACTTCTCGCGCATCGCGGGGGTGATGTGCTCGGGGTGGGTCATGATGGCGTAGCGGAGGGCGGAGGCGGCCTCGCTCTCGTCCTCGTGGCCGAGGGGGAGGGCGGCGACGACGCGCTTGAGGACGCGCTGGACGTTGGTGACGTTGGCCTTGACGTTGGCCATGACGGAGGTGACGTCCACATGGTCCTCGCCGTCACGCCAGACATCGTAGTCGGTGGCGAGGGCGATGCAGCCGTAGCACATCTCGGCCTCGCGGGCGAGCTTGGCCTCGGGGAGGGCGGTCATGCCGATGATGGAGGCGCCCCAGGAGCGGTGGAGGTTGGACTCGGCGCGGGTGGAGAAGAGGGGCCCCTCCATGCAGACGTAGGTGCCGCCGTCGTGGACGGTGAGGGCCTCTTCGCGGGCGGCGGCGGCGAGGATGCGGGTGATGTCGGGGTGGAAGGGGTAGGAGAAGCCGGCGTGGACGACCATGTCGTCGAAGAAGGTGTTGACGCGGGAGCGGGTGCGGTCGATGACCTGGTCGGGGATCACGAAGTCGCGGGGGGCGATCTCCTCCTTGAGGGAGCCGACCGCCGACACGGAGGTCAGCCAGAAGACGCCGAGCTTCTTGAGGGCCCAGATGTTGGCGCGGACGGGGATCTGGGTGGGGTTGTAGAGGTGGCCGCGGCCGTGGCGCGGGAGGAAGGCCACCTTGCGGGTGCCCGCGGGGGTGTCGATGGCGCCGAGGATGATGGCGTCGGAGGTGGGGCCGAAGGGGGTGTCGATCCGCACCTCGTCGAGGACGGTCATGCCCTCCATCTGGTAGAGGCCGCTGCCGCCGATGACGCCGATGAGGATGGGATCGTGGGGGAGGGTGGACATGGTGGGAGAGGCTCCTGAGTCGTGATTCAGCGTTCAGCCAGGAGGCCAGGTGAGCTGGCGACCGGCGAGGAGGTGGACGTGGAGGTGGTAGACGGTCTGTCCGCCGTCGTCGTGGGTGTTGATGACGAGGCGGTAGCCGTCCTGGGCGAAGCCGTGGTCGCGCGCGATCTGGGCGGCGGTGAGGAGGAGCTTACCGTGGCGGGCGGCGTCCTCGGGGGTGGCGGCGTCAATGGTGGCGTTGGCGCGGGCCTTGGGGTTGACGAGGATGTGGGTGGGCGCGGCGGGGTGGATGTCGCGGAAGGCGAGGACGTCGTCATCCTCGAAGACCTTATCGGAGGGGATCTCGCCGCGGATGATGCGCCCAAAGAGGGTGTCGGTGGCCATGGGGGCTCCAGGCTAGAAGGTCTTGTCGGAGTCGAGGAGGAGGGTGACGGGGCCGTGGTTGACGAGGCTGACGTCCATGGTGGCCTGGAAGCGTCCGGTCTCGCAGCGGAGGCCGAGGTCGCGGATGGCCTGGATGAAGCGCTCCACCAGGGCGGCGGCGCGGTCGGGGGGACCGGCGGCGACGAAGGAGGGGCGTCGGCCCTTGCGGCAGTCACCGTAGAGGGTGAACTGGGAGACGACGAGGACCTGGCCGCCCGCCTGGGCGACGTCGAGGTTCATCTTGCCGTCGTCGTCTTCGAAGATGCGGAGCTGGGCGATCTTGCGCGCGAAGGCGTCGGCGGTGGCCTCGTCATCCTCGTGGCCGACGCCGAGGAGGATGAGGAGGCCCCGCTCAATCTCGCCTGTGGTCTCGGGGGGCTCCCCGAGGGTGACGCGCGCCTGGGAGACGCGCTGAACGACCGCGCGCATGGGGTATAGGGGCCGGGAGGGGGGGAGGGGAGAGGGCTTACTTCTTCATCTTGGACGAGGGCTTCTTGTCGCCCTTGTTGTCGCCCTTGTGATCGTGCTTGTGGTCGGCCTTGGGCTCGTCCTTCTTGTCGGCCTTGGGCTCGTCCTTGGCCTCGGGGGCGGGCGCGGGGGCGGGCTCGTCCTTGGCCTCGGGGGCGGGCTCGTCCTTGGCCTCGGGAGCGGGGGCGGGCTCGGGCTTGGGCTCGTCTTTCTTGTCGGCCTTGGGCTCGTCTTTCTTGTCAGGCTTGGGGTCGGCCTTGGGCTCGGCCTTGGGCTCGGCCTTGGCGCCGGAGAGGCCGAGGATCGAGGGGCGGACGGCGTCGAAGTGCGTCGCGAAGCCGCTGAGCGCGGAGACGAGGGCCTCCAGATCGGCCGGTGCAAAGGCGTCCTTCTTGGCGAGCCCCGCGTGGGCGGCAGCTCGGTCGAGGACGTTGCGCGCAGATTGGAAATCGTAACGCGTCTCAAGTACGCTGAGGATGGCGTCCCTGGCGATCGTCTGACTCATGTTGCGTCGGCCTCCATGTGGGTCCCCCTCCCGCGAGCGGCGAGGCGGTTCCGTTTACATACGACGGCCCAGGGTGTACTTCACCGATCCCGAGGTGTCAAGGACTACCGGGGCCGCGCTTGGAGTGTGCGCCCGTTTGGTCGGGAAGACAAGGAGGAGGCGATGGCAGATCCGAAGGCGGAGTTTGAGGCGGGGCGCGCGGCGTTGACGCGCGGGCTGGAGGCTCGCCAGGCGGGCCGGCTCCAGGAGGCGGTGGCGTGCTATGACGAGGCGATCGCTCGCTTCGCGGCGTCGCGCCAGCCGCAAGGCGAGGTGGTGGCGCGGTGCAACCGGGCGGCGGCGCTGCACCAGCAGGGGGAGATGGAGTCGGCGGAGGCGGGTTATCGGGAGGCGATCAGCGTCGCGGAGTCCAGCGGCCAGGCGCGGCTGATCGGGTTGAGCGTGGGGAACCTGGGGGCGTGGTTTCTGGATCGGGGCGAGCTGGCGTCGGCGGCGGAGCACGCCGAGCGCGCGCTCCGGTCCTACACCGAGGCGGGCGATCCGGGGGGGCGCGGGGTGCAGCTTGGGAACCTGGGGCTGGTGGCGCAGCTCCGGGGTGATCTGGACGGTGCGCTGGAGCGCTTCACGGAGGCGATCGGGGCGTTCCTGGCGGGGGGGAACGCCATCGGGGCGGGGCGGACGCTCTTGACGGTGGGTGAGGTGCTGCGCCAGCGCGGCGAGGGGGAGCGGGCGCGGGACGCGTTCAGCCGCGCGGGGGAGATCCTGTCGAAGGCGGGCGATCAGGCGGGCGTGGCGAACGCGACGCGTGGGCTGGGGCAGGTGGCGCTGCGGGCCGGGGAGCTGGAGCAGGCGCGGGCGCTCTTTGGGCGGGGGCTGGAGCTGCACGTGGCGATGCAGGACGTGCGCGGTCAGTCGGCGGCGCTGCTGGATCTGGGCAACATCGCGGCGCAGACGGGGCAGCTGGACGAGGCGCTGGCGTCCTGGGAGCAGGCGGCGGCGCTGGCGCGCCAGGCGGGGGCGCGCGACGGGATGGCGACGGCGGCGCTGGCGCGGGCGCAGCTCCTCCTGAGCCGCGGCCACCTGGCGGCGTGCGAGGAGGCGCTGGAGCAGGCGGAGGTGCTCTACGAGGCGCTGGAGCAGCCGATGGGGCGTGCCAACGCGGCGCTCCTGCGCGCGCAGGTCCTCCAGACCCGGGGGGCGTTGAGCGCGGCGGAGGGGGCGCTCTCGGGTGCGGAGGCGATCATCGCTGCGGCGGAGCTGGAGCCGATGCGTGCGACGCTCCTTGGGGTGCGCTCGACGATCGCGGAGGCGCGCGGTGATCTGGCGACGCGGCGGCGGCTGCTGGAGGAGGCTGCGGCGGGCTCGGCGGCGGTGGGGGCGACGCCGGGGGTGCATCACGCGCGGCTGACGCTCTTCGAGCTGGACCTCTGGCGCGGCGACTTCGCCTCGGCGGAGGCGGCGCAGGCGGACCCCCGGGTGGTGGCGGCCCGCGCCTGGTTTGAGGCCGAGGGTCAGGTGTTGGGGCAGCTCCGCATGGTGTATGTGGACGCGGCGATCCGGCGCTGCTGCGGGGGGTACGAGGTGGCGGCCTCGGGGATGGTGGACTACGCGACCCGGACGGGCCGCCTGGGGCGGCGGCTGGATCAGCTGGGCGCGCTGGCGCAGTCGATGGTGTGTCGCCTGCGGGCCGGGAGCGCGGTGGACCCGGAGATCGCAGCGGGGTTTGCGGCTGAGGCGATCCACGCCGGGGTGCCCCACCAGGCGATCCGGTGCTGGCTGCTGGGTGCGGAGGCTGCGGCGGCGCAGGGGCTCCACGCGCGGGCCACCGCGCTCCTGGGCGCGGCGTCGGCCTGCCTGGAGGAGCTGCCCGACCCCTTCCCCGGCGGCGCCGCCGGGTTGGCCGACGCCCGCGCCCGCGCGCTGCTGGCGGCGGGGGACCGGGAGGGGGCGGCGCGCGAGGGCGCGGCGGCCCTGGCGGCCTGGCGGCAGATGGAGAACGGGGTGGAGGCGCGGGAGCTGGAGGCGCTGCTGACCCCTCCGGCCCCGTAACCTCCTGTTCGCTGCGCTTCACAGGACGAACGGTGCCGGTCCCCCCCGTGACGGCAAC
>CAUJGC010000444.1 GCA_963169075.1 Myxococcota bacterium | reverse complement strand
GTGTCGGGGAGGCCGTAGTCGCTGTAGAGGGTCTGCTCGGTGAAGATGGAGTTGTTGAGCTCGTCGCTGAAGAACAGCTGGCTGATCACCTCAGCGGAGGCGTTGTCAGCGGCGTCGTACTCGGTCTGGATGCGGAAGTGGATGTGAACGACGCGACCGGAGTACCAGCCGGGGTAGCAGGTGTCGAAGTCAACGCGCCCGGCGGCGTCGGTGCGGAGGTAGCCGCGGAAGTACTGGGCGGCGCGATCGGCCTCGTCCTTGTTGCACATCGTGCTGATGCGCCCGGAGTAGATGCCCTTGTAGTTCGTGTGCCAGATCTCGACGAGGACGCCCTCGACAGGGTTGCAGTCCTCATCGAGGACGCGGAGGGAGAGGCGCACGGGGATGCCATCCCAGCCATCGCTGACATCGGCGCGCTCAGGTGAGGTGGTGTGGCAGGGGCCGATGGTCGCGCCGCAGGTCAGGGCGCAGACGGTGGCGGCGCCGCTGGCGAAGGGATCGGGGTAGGAGTCCCGCGCGGTCATGGACGCCGTCCCCCCTGTGGCCCACGCCTCCGCGCTGCCCGGGTTGTTGTTGGCGCTGTTGTTGGCGCTGTTGTTCACGCCGTTGTTGGCGCTGTTGTTCCCGTCCGCGTCTGCCGTACCGGCATCCTCCTCGCCATCGCCGCCGCCGCTGGAGTCCTCCCCGCACCCCAGCACCTGCGCCAACGGCAACGCCACCAGCCCCGCGCCCAGCCCCTTGAGGATCTGGCGGCGGGTGAACGGATCTTCCAACACATCATGAATCGGGCGCTTCATCGGCGGCTCCTGAGCTTGAGAGAGGCGGAGGGTGACCTGGCTCCGAGGCGGCTCCGCAGACCGCCACCTCAACAACACTAAGCCACCTCCATGTCTGCTCCTTTGCTGGAACGTTTCAAGATGTTTCAGCCCTCGCCAAGCATCACCGCAGGCATCATAACCGTGAGCGGAGACAGCGCGCCGCTCACGGAGGCCACCCATGCAGCCCACGACACCGCCACCTGCCATCACCCTCCTCTACGTCGAGGACGATCCACGCCTCGGGCAGCTCACCACCACCTACCTCCAGCACCACGGCCTCATCGTCCACCTCGTCACCAGCGGCGAGCAGGCCCTGGCGGACCTCAAGCGCGTCTGCCCCGATCTGGTCCTCCTCGACGTCCGCCTCCCTGGCCTGGACGGCTACGCCGTCTGCCGACGCCTCCGCGAGCAGCGCGACGTCCCCATCATCATGGTCTCCGCCCTCGACGAAGAGGCCGACCGCGTCCTCGGCCTGGAGGGCGGCGCCGATGACTACGTCACCAAGCCCTTCTCCTCCCGCGAGCTGCTCGCCCGCATCCGCGCCCAGGTCCGACGCGCCCGCGGGCGCATCGCCGCCGAGCCCCAGCGCATCACCATCGGCGCCCTCACCATCGATGACTCCACCCGCGCCGTCACCCTCGCCGGGGACCCCGTCCCCGTCACCTCCCAGGAGTTCGACCTCCTCCGCCTCCTGGCCGAGCGCGCCGGGCGCGTCCTCACCCGAGAGCAGCTCATCGGCCTCATGCACGACCGCGGCGACGAGGTCTTTGAGCGCGCCATCGACGTCCAGATCTCCAGGCTTCGCCAGAAATTAGGAGATGATCCAAGAAATCCATCATGGATCAAGACGATACGAGGCGCGGGCTATATGCTCGCCTCGGAGCGACCATGACGCAGCGCCTCCCACGCCTCCCCTCCCTCACCGCCCGCCTCCTCCTCCTCGCCCTCGTCCAGGGCCTCGCCATCTTCGTCCTCGCCGTCGCCATCGCCGCCGTCAGCCGACCCGAGCACCCCGACCCTCACCCACCGTCCCGCCGCGCCGCGACGCAGCGCCCCCACAAAGAGCGACCGCCTCTCAGCCACTGGGGACCCCAGCTCACCCTCGCCTTGATGCTCCTCGTCCTCCTCGGCGGCAGCGTCCTCCTCGGGAGCTGGCTCCTCCCCCCGCTGCGCGCCATGCGACGCGCCGCCAGCCGCCTCGGCGCCGGGGACTTCTCCGCCCGCGCCGACCTCGCACGACGCGACGAGATCGGTGAGCTGGGCCAGGCCTTCGACGACATGGCCGCCAAGGTCCAGCAGATGATGCGCGCCGAGCGCACCCTCCTCGCCAATGTCTCCCACGAGCTGCGCACACCCCTCGCCCGCATCCGCGTCGCCGTCGAGCTGATCGAAGACGGCGACACCGCCATGGCCCAGGCCGCCCTCCGCGACATCACCCAGGACCTCACCGAGATGGAGTCCCTCATCGACGACATCCTCGCCGCAGCTCGCCTGGAGGGCGCCACCACCGCCGCCGAAGAGGTCTTCACCAACGCCCGCACCCCCGTCGATCCCGCCGTCCTCATCGAGCACGCCGCCCGACGCTTCAACGCCAGACACCCGCAGCGACGCGTCATCACCCAGGCCCCCACCCACCCACTCCCCACCCTCTCCGTCCACCTCATCCTCCTCCGCCGCGCCCTCGAAAACCTCCTGGAGAACGCCCACAAGTACACCCCCGACCCCCACGCCGCCATCATCCTCCAGGCCGACTGGACCCCCGCACCACCCCGCGTCATCTTCTCCGTCGCTGACCGCGGCGACGGCATCCCCGACGCCGAGCAGCAGCGCCTCTTCGACCCCTTCTTCCGCGGCGCCGAGTCGAAGCACAACGTCTCCGGCCTCGGCCTCGGCCTCACCCTCGTCCAGCGCATCGTCCTCGCCCACGCTGGCGCCGTCACCGTCGAGAGCGCCCCCGGACAGGGCACCATCGTCTCCATCGCCCTCCCCGTCGCGCCTGACCCCTGACGCCACCCGACCTCACGCCAGCTCCGCTCCGCTGCCATCTTGACGCACCGCGCCATCACACGGCACACCCAGAGTGACGCGCCCTCACGCGCGGAGCCCTCCACCCACCCACCCCGGGCGAAACCTATGACCCCCTGGACCCTCCACCGCCTCTCCCCCGCCCTCGGCGCCGAGGTTCACGGCATCGACCTCCGACACCCCCTCTCCGACGAAGACCTCGCCCTCCTCCGCGGCCTCCTCCTCGAACACCAGGTCCTCTTCTTCCGCGACCAGGACATCACCCCAGCCCAGCACCGCGACCTCGCCGCGCGCTTCGGCCCCCTCCAGACACACCCCGCCTACCCCACCGTCCCCGGACTCCCCGAGGTCACCATCCTCCACAACGACCGCGACAACCCCTCACGCATCGAGGCCTGGCACACCGACATGACCTTCCGCCCCCGCCCACCCCTCGGCGCCCTCCTCCACGCCCAGCTCATGCCACCCGTCGGCGGCGACACCCTCTGGTCCAGCATGTCCGCCGCCTTCGAAGGGCTCTCCGACCGCCTCCAACGCCTCCTCCTCGACCTCCACGCCGAGCACTCCTTCGCCTACGGCTTCAAGGAGAGCCTCGCCGCCCCCGGCGGGCACGAGCGACTCAAAGACGCCCTCGCCGCCAACCCGCCCGTCCACCACCCCGCCGTCCGCACACACCCCGAGAGCCAACGCCGCGGCCTCTTCGTCAACTCCACCTTCACCACCCGACTCCTCGGCCTCAAAGAGCGCGAGAGCCGCGCCCTCCTCAACCTCCTCTTCGAGCACGTCACCGCACCCGAGTACGTCTGCCGCTTCCGCTGGACACCCAAGGCCCTCGCCTTCTGGGACAACCGCATCACCCAGCACGTCCCCATCAACGACTACTGGCCCGCCGAGCGCAAGATGCACCGCGTCGTCATCGACGGCGACACCCCCCGCTGATCCACACCTCACCCCCTTGACGAACGCCCAGCGCAGTGCCACCTTATCACCTTGGGACAAGCAACACCGGTGAGGAGGTGAGCGAATGCACCCAGGAGCAGAGAACGACACGGCGATGCTCCGTCGCTTGATCGAGTTCTTTGTCTACAAGACGCGCGGCGAGATCACCAGGATCCAGCTCGTCAAGCTCATCTACCTCGCAGACCTCTACGCGGCCAAGTGGACCGGACAGCAGCTCACCCACCTGAGCTGGTATCTCTATCACTTCGGCCCCTGGGAAGAGGGGATCAACGACGCGCTCCGCGCGATGGAGGGCACCACACTCCTCCGCGAGGAGCGCACCTCCGCCCAGGGAGAGCCCCTCATCCTCTTCCGCCCAGGCCCCGAAGCGCGCCCCATCGAGGAGGTCGAGCGCGAGCTGCCGCGCTCCCTCCGCCTCACCCTGGAGAACATCCGACGACGCTGGGCTGGCGCAGGCGCCGAGCACATGCAAGAACTGCTCGACTACGTCTACGCCACCGCCCCCATGCAAGCCGTCCTCACCCACCACGAGCGCACCGAGCGCGTCCCGCTGAACCTCCTCCTGGAGCGCCAGCACCGCGAAGATCCCCACACCGCCCTGACCCGCTGAGGAGGCGACGTGGCCCCCAAACCCAGGGAGGGATGGATCTATATGCTCGCACCCAACAGATCAACCCGTCCACGATCCTGCGCGGGCAGCATCCCCACATCATCGTCTCGATCAAGGCAGAGGCCGCCGGGCTCGCACAGGCCATCCCCATGTCCTCCAGCGATCGCGACGCCGGCCTCCCCACCACCTACCCGATCAAGGCGATGACCCGAAACGGCCTGGACAAGCACAGCTTCGCCCTGGTCCACCAGATCACGACCCTGGATCTCCGCGCGCTCCGACAACCCGACGGGAGCTGGATGGAGCGCATGGGGCAGCTTGAAAAGAGAGACAAAGACGCGATTCAGGAGCGCCTCCTCTTCCTGCTGGATCTCCAGCCCGAAGAAGACTGGTTCCTGGAGCGCATGACCTTCAACCTCGCGGAGCAGGCGCTGGAGCGCCTCCCTCCCGAGGAGCGCCAGCGCTTGCTTGAGCGACAGCTCGACAAGCTCTGAGCAGGGAGCATGATGAGCCACGACACCGCCACCCCCTACCGCACCCCCTCCCCCGACGTCATCGCCCTCGTCGATGCCCCGCCCACCCCCATCGCCAGCGTCAGCCCCGACCACCGGCGCATCCTCCACCTCCACTACACCGCCCTCCCCTCCATCAAGCTCGTCGCCGCGCCCTTCCTCAAGCTCGCCGGGGTGCGCCTCGACCCCCGCACCAACGCACAGCGCCAGCTCTACGACTTCACACACCTCGAGATCCAGGATCTCCACACCCTCGCCTCCCACCACATCCACCCCCCCGAGGGCTGCGCCCGCCTCGCCGCCGTCTCCTGGTCCCCCGACGGCCAGCGCATCGCCATCTCCGGCTTTGATCCCCACGGCGCCCTCAAGCTCTGGCTCTGCGACCTCCGCACCCTCACCACACGCCCCATCCTCCACCTCCCCCTCGCGGACACCCTCGCCGGCGCCTTCCGCTGGATGGGCGGCTCCAGCCAGCTCCTCCTCACCCTCATCCCCCCAGGCCGCCCCGCCCCCCCCGCCCCCCCAGACGCCCCCCTCGGCCCCATC